>NZ_JBSGBN010000002.1:98462-204578 GCF_053601275.1 Streptomyces sp. NPDC004752
GCCCCCGGCGCCCCCCCCCCGCCGCCACTCCCCCCGGCCGCGGGCCCCGCTCCCCCGCGGCCCCGGCGACCGGTGTCTGTGAGGGCGGCCGTCTCAGTCGCGCTCCCACAGATAGAAGCGGTGCGCCATGGCGTCCTTCGGGGAGCGCCAGGTCTCGGGGTCGTACGCGCTGACGTACGCCGACAGCCGCTCGCTGATGTCCCGGAACTCCGGGTGGTCGGTGACCTTGGCGATGGCCGGTCCGGGCTCGCGCTCGGACTCGACCAGATGCATATACACATCGCCGAACTGGAAGAGGCTGCGCCGGACGACCCCGACGAGGTGCGGCAGTTCTCCCCGGTCGGACTCCTCGAACACCTTGACGATGTCGGGGGCGGAGCCTGGGGCCATGCGGGCGACGATCAGGGCCTGGTGCATCGGATGCGTCCCTCCGGGCTCAGTCGGCCAGCGCGGCCGCGGACCGCTGCCCGGCTGCGGCCTTCTCGATCCGGTCCCGGATCAGGGCCATCTGGATCTTGGAGTTCCGGTTGATGTTGTCGGTCATCCAGTCGTCGTCGACCGGGGCGTCCGGCTTCATCGCGAAGTCCTGGGTCCACACCATCCGGGTGCCGGTCCGGACCTCCTCGTAGCGCCAGTGGATGTCCATGTGTGCGAACGGCCCGGTCTCGACCCGGCGCGCCTTGACGGTGAGCGTCTCGCGGTCCGGCTCGCGCTCCGAGATCCAGCTCCATACGACGCCCTTGTCGTCCGGGTGCATGGTCAGCCGGAACGTCGTCCTGGCGCCCTCCTTGGAGAGGATCTCGACCGACGCGTACTCGCTGAACAACTGCGGCCAGTGCTCCAGGTCGTTGGTCATGTCCCAGACGAGGTCCAGGGGGGCGGCGATGGTGATCTCGTTCTGTGTGTGTCCAGCCATGTCAGGCTCCTGCCATAAGAGTGCTGTTGACGAGGTCGAGGAACTGCCGGGGCGTCTTGCAGCGCTCCGCGTCGGGCGGCATCGGGGTGCCATGCCGGTTCTCCAGCTCCCCCACGATGCCGAGCAGCCCCAGCGAGTCGACACCGAGCGCGTCGAAACCGGTGTCGGACCGCTGTGCCAGCTCCTGCGGGGCGACGGTGACCCCGGCGGCCTGCTTCATGAGCCCGGACAGCTCTTCCACGGTGATGTGGGCACTCATGCGTTGTTCTCCTTCTCTCCGGGAGTGCTGTGAGACGGCCTCGGTAGGAGGCGTCAGGTTCTTCAGACCCCTGCGCCGACGCCACGCCGCAGCACCAGCGCCGAGTTCGACCCCATGAGTCCCCGGCTGAGGACCAGCGCCGTGCGCAGCTCGGCGGTGCGGGCCCGGCTGGTCACGAGGTCCAGGTCGAGGCAGACGTCGAAGACGTTCGGGGTGGGCGGGATCAGACCGTGCTCCATCGCGAGCACCGCCGCCGCGGTGTCCAGCACGGGCGCCGCGCAGTAGCCGCGGCCGATGCCCGTCTTCGGCGCGGTGACGGGCACCCGAGCGGCGTGCCCGCCCAGGGCGTCGGCGATCGCCAGCGCCTCGGCGCGGTCCGCCGCCGGCACACCGAGCGCGTCGGCGAAGACCACGTCGATCTCCTCCGGCGCGCAGTCGGCCTCGTCCAGGGCGCCCCGGATCGCCTGGGCGAGACCCGCGCGGGACTCCTCCCAGCGGGAGGCGCCGGAGAACGTCGCCGCGTGCCCGGCGAGCAGGGCACGCGGCTGCGCACCGCGCTCCCGGGCCGTCCGCTCCGCTTCCACCACGACCATGGCGCCGCCCTCGGCGGGCACGAACCCGCCGGCCTCCGCCGTGAACGGGAGGTAGGCGCGGGACGGGTCATCGACGGTGCTCAGTTCCTCGTAGCCGAGCTGGCACACCATCGAGTACGGGGCGAGCGGCGCCTCGGTCGAGCCGGCCACGACCGCGTCGGTGCCGCGCTGCACCGCCCGCGCCGCATGGGCGAGGGCGTCGAGGCCGCCCGCCTCGTCGGCCGCGACCACCGAGCACGGCCCCTTGAAGCCGCGGCGGATGGAGATCTGGCCGGTGGACGCGGCGTAGAACCAGGCGATGGACTGGTACGGGCCGACGAACCGGCTGCCCTTGCCCCACAGTCGCTGCAGCTCCCGCTGGCCGAACTCACCGCCGCCGGAACCGGCCGCGGTGACCACGCCGATGGAGAACGGCTGGTCGGCGGTGTCGGCCGCGCCGAGCCGGGCGTCGTCCAGCGCGAGGTCGGCCGCGGCCATCGCGTAGTGCGTGAACCGGTCGGTCTGGACGAGGTAGCGCTCCTCGACCGCCGCCGCCGGGTCGAAGTGGCGGACCTCGCCGGCCACCTTCAGCGGCAGGTGCTCACACCCCTCGCGGGTGATCCGGCCGAGGACGCTGCGCCCCTCTTGGGTGGCCTTCCAGAAGGTGTCGGTGGTGGTTCCGTTGGGTGCGACGACACCGATTCCGGTGATGGCCGCGCGGCGTTCGCGGGGTGCGCTCATCGTGTCCTCTCCTACTCCCGGGGCCGGGTCAGGATCACCGCGGACTGGAAGCCGCCGAACCCGCTGCCCACGGAGAGCACGCTGCCGAGCGTGCGGTCGCGGGCGACACGGGGGACGTAGTCCAGGTCGCACTCGGGGTCCGGGATCTCGTAGTTGGCGGTCGGCGGTACGACCTGATGGGCCAGGGCCAGCACGCAGGCCACGACCTCGATCGCGCCGATCGCGCCGAGGGAGTGCCCCACCATGGACTTGATGGAGCTCATGGGCGTCCGGTAGGCGTGCTGTCCCAGGGCCCGCTTCACGGCGGCCGTCTCGTGCCGGTCGTTCTGCCGGGTGCCGGAGCCGTGGGCGTTGACGTAGTCGATGGCCGTGGGGTCGAGCCGGGCATGGTCGAGGGCCGCTTCGATGGCCCGAGCCATCTCCAGGCCCTCGCTGGTCAGGCCGGTCATGTGGTAGGCGTTGCCGTAGGTGGCGTAGCCGCTCAATTCGCAGTAGACATGGGCGCCTCGGGCCCTCGCGTGTTCCAGTTCCTCCAGGACGAGCACCGCGCCGCCCTCGCCCATGACGAATCCGTCACGGTTGTTGTCGAAGGGCCGGGAGGCGTGTGCGGGATCGTCGTTGTTGGGGGACGTGGCCTTGATCGCGTCGAAGCACGCCATCGTGATCGGTGAGATCGGCGAGTCCGAGGCACCCGCTATACAGACGTCGGCCCGGCCCTCCTCGACGGTGTGGAAGGCGTACCCGACAGCGTCGAGTCCGGAGGTGCAGCCCGTCGAGACGGTCTGCACCGGACCCTGCGCGCCGAATCGTTCCGCCACCGCCGAGGCGAGGGTGCTCGGCGAGAACGCCCGGTGCAGCTGCGGCTCCGCCTCCCGGTGGTCCACGTCCCAGCGCTGCCCACGGTGGCTGACCAGGACGTAGTCGTGTTCGAGGCGGGTGGTGCCGCCGACCGCGGTGCCCAGGGACACCCCGACCCGCCAGGGGTTCTCCCCGGCCAGGTCGAGACCCGAGTCCCGTACGGCCTCGTCTCCGGCGACCAGCGCGAACTGTATGTATCTGTCCGCCCGTTCGACCTGCTCGGCGTCCAGCCCGTGCGCCGCCGGGTCGAAGTCGCACTCGGCGGCGATTTGGGACCGGAGACCGGACGGATCGAAGAACGTGATTCCGCGCGTCGCCGTACGGCCGGCCGCGAGCAGGTCCCAGAACGCCGGTGCGCCGATGCCGCCCGGAGCGACGATGCCTATACCGGTGACCGCGACGCGCCGGGTCATGAAGGAACCTTCCCCGCGTCGGCCGCGTGGACGGCGCCCGCCGCGGCTGCCTCGGTGGTGACGGCGGCGGCGCCGATCACCTCGGTCTCCTCCGTGTCGACATGGCCGAGCTGCGGGCGCGGCGCGAGCGGACCGAGGTGGAAGACGATCCGCGCCTCCACGTTGCCGACGTTGCGGAAGCGGTGCCGCATGTAGGCGGGGATCATCAGCCCCTGCTCGGGCCGCAGCGCATGCGCTTCGCCGTCCAGGTCCACCTCCAGCTGACCGCACAGGACATAGACGAACTCCTCGGAGTACGGGTGGTAGTGCTCGCCGATGCGGTCGCCGGGCTGCACGATGGCCACGCCCATGAAACCGCTGGTGGCACCCACCGTGGCCGGGGTGAGCATGGCGCGCAGATCACCGCCGCGCCTGACGTTGGGCTCGACCTCGCTGAGGTCCACGATTCGGGGACGGGGTTGGGTCACGACGTTCCTCCGTTGGTGTGCTGCGGCGGGATGAGGGACGTGGCCACGGAACGGGCCACGCCGGATCCGGCCGCCGGGTCAGGCGTTCGAACGGCGGTCGGTGACCAGGGTCATGCGGACGGCCTCGCCGTCGAGGAGCGACTTCAGCTCGGCCGCGTGCGCCGATGGAGGCACCACGGGCTGGACACCGCTCTCCTCGCGCAGGTCGAGCAGCCGCACCACGACGTCGTCGCGCTGGAAGATCGTGCTGCGCAGCACCGGGCTGGTCGGGTCCTCGGCAATCATCTCGTCGTACTGGGCGAGCAACTCGGCCAGCCGCATGCCGCGGCCGGGCACCGCCGGGTAGTACAGAGCGCACCGCTCGCCCCAGGCCATCGCGTCCGTCGTCACATGGTGCACGGCCGGCAGTGCCGCCCGGGTGAAGAAGAGCCGCGCCGACTCCTGGTTGTTGAGGTCCCGGTCCTGCTCCAGGTACGGGTTGATGGCCTCCTCGACCGCGCGCACCTCGGGCTGCCGGGCCACGTGCCGCAGTGCCGCGAGCAGGTCGCCGCGTACCTCGATGGCCCGCACCACCCGGTTGCCGTGCATGAACAGGGAGGTTCGGCACAGCCGTGTGCCGTCGTCGACCCGCGGCTCGGGCGAGCGGTAGTCCGCGAGGATCTTCTGGACCTTCTCCTCGCTGCCCGCCCGGACCGTGAAGGTCAGCGCGTGCCGGATCAGCCCGTCACCGATCCGCGGCGCGTTCTGGAGCCGGCGCTGCGGCGACCGCTCGACGCCCACGCCGGTCTCCCGCACGACGTGGAACCGCAGCGACCGGGTGTCCCGGACGCAGCCGTGCAGCGGCTTCACCATCTCCACGTGTTCCTCGCTGTTCACCCAGGCGAGGAACGGCGGGGCACTCTCCCACTCACTCGCGATGAGCCATTGGGAGGGATTCTCGATGGACTGGCAGAGTTGGTCGCTGACGTGGCCGGGCACGGACGCAACCTGGTTGCACAGTTTCTCGTACGCCTTCAGGAACTGCTGCTGGGCTCCGTCGTAGACGTCGACCAGCAGGACGACCCGCAGCCGGGAGCCGTCGAACACGGACTGGGAAACTTTCGACACCTGTCGTGTCAGCTCTTCTGACACACGTTCAGCCATGGTGGTCATCTGCGTACATCTCCTTCGTGTGCAGATGCGGACGCCGGCCGATGATGACGCGACGTCAGCGTTCCTTGATCCTGTGCCGGTCCCCAGGAGCGCGCGACTCGTATGAACCACGCGGGTGATGGGCGCCGCGAAGACCCGCCGAGCGGCCCGCCCAGGGCTGTGAACCACGTGGGTGATTGGGAACGCCGAGACGCACCGAGCCGCCCGCAAAGGGCATGGAAAATCACAGGCGCCCATCGGCGCACCGCTGCTCATGGAGACTTCGATGCATCAAAAAGCCAACCACCGGATTCCCGTCCTCATCGTGGGCGGCTCTTTGGTGGGCCTGTCCATGTCCCTGTTCCTGGGCCGTCTCGGTGTGCGGCACATGCTGGTCGAGCGGCACTCCGGGACCTCGATCCATCCACGCGGACGAGGCAACAACGTACGGACGATGGAGCTGTTCCGGGTGGCCGGCATCGAACCGGGCATCAGGACCGCGGCCTCACTGCTGGCCGACAACCACGGCATCCTGCAAGCCCCGACGCTGGTCGGGGACGCGGGAGAGTGGCTGTTCAAACAGATCGACCCCGGAGGCGGACTCGCCCGGTTCAGCCCCACCGGCTGGTGCCTGTGCAGCCAGAACGACCTCGAACCGGTGCTGCTGGACGGCGCCCGCGGGCTCGGCGGCGACCTGCGTTACTCCCATGAGCTGGAGTCCTTCGAACAGGACGCCGAAGGGGTGACGGCCACCGTCCGGAACCGCGGCACCGACGAGCGGTACGCCGTACACGCGGACTACCTGGTCGCGGCGGACGGGCCGCGCAGCCCGGTGCGCCGCCGGCTCGGCATCGGGCAGTCCGGCCCCGGCGACCTGTTCGCCAACGTCAGCGTCACCTTCCGTTCCAAGCTGCTCGCCGACGTGGTCGGCGACCGGCACTTCATCTGCTGCTACCTCAACAACCCGGAGGCCGAAGGCGCGTTGCTGCCGATCGACAACCGGGAACGCTGGGTCTTCCACGCGCCATGGCATCCCGAGCGCGGCGAGACCCTGGAGGAGTTCACCGAGGAACGCCTCCGGCGGCACATCCGGCGGGCCGTCGGCGTCCCCGACCTCGACGTGGAGATCACCGGAACGGCGTCGTGGCGCGCGGCCGAACGGGTCGCCGACCGGTACGCGTCCGGCCGGGTGCTCCTCGCCGGTGACTCCGCCCACGAGATGTCCCCCACCGGGGCGTTCGGCTGCAACACCGGTATCCAGGACGCCCACAACCTGGCCTGGAAGCTGGCCGCGGTGCTGGACGGCTGGGCCGGCCCCGGACTGCTGGAGACGTACGAAACCGAGCGGCGCCCGGTGGCCCTGGCGACCGGCGCCCGCGCCTCCGCCCGCTCCATCGAGCACAGCCACCCCGGCTTCGCCCCGGCCCCGGGCGTCGGCGGCGGCAGGCGCGGCGGCATCCTCAACGTCGTCCTCGGCTACCGCTACCCGCAGGGCGCCGTCGTCGGCGCCCACCCCGAACAGCCGGTCGTCCCCGAGGAGTTGCGCCTGGCCGGACAGCCCGGCAGCCGCGCCCCGCACCTGTGGCTGCGCCGCGACGGCGAGCGGATCTCCACCATCGACCTGTACGAGCGCTCCATGGTCCTGCTCACCGACGCCCCGGACGACGCGGGCTGGTACACCGCGGCCCGCCGGATCGCCGAGCAGGACGGCGTACGGCTCGACGCCTACCGGATCGGCCCGGGCGCCGACGCGGACCTGACGTACGACACGGAGAGCGCCG
Source organism: Streptomyces sp. NPDC004752 (assembly GCF_053601275.1). Lineage (NCBI taxonomy): Bacteria > Bacillati > Actinomycetota > Actinomycetes > Kitasatosporales > Streptomycetaceae > Streptomyces > Streptomyces sp. NPDC004752. Next base: position 105,601 of record NZ_JBSGBN010000002.1, read on the forward strand.
CCGGACCGGCCGACTGGACGCGGCTGCACGGCACGACGGCCGACGGTGCCGTCCTGGTGCGGCCGGACGGGTTCGTGGCCTGGCGGTCCTCCGACGCGGTGGCGGACCCGGAGACAGAGCTGCGCGGCGTCCTCAAGGAAGTCCTGCGCACGGGCTGAAACGGCGACACCGGCAAGACCGGTGACACGAGGGCCACCCGCGCCGGAAGGGCACGGGTGGCCCTCGTCGTCGGAGAGCGATCCGGAGCGGGACGGGCGGGCCCCTGGTCGTGCCGCGGGTGGCCGGCCATCGCCGCGGGCACCGTCCAACGCCGTCAGGGTCAGGGGCGGTCCGCGCCGCGGACAGCGCAGTGGGCAGGCCCCGACGCGTACGGGGGTGATCCCCACGGAGGGCCTGCACTCAGGTAGCCGGCCTTCGGCGAGACGAGGAATGCGACGGCGCCGGGATCAGCGCCTGGCCGGACCGCGACCCCGGCGCGGAGACAGCCGCCCGCACCGTGGCCGCGGCTCCGGTCGACGCCGCTGTCCCCGACTGCACCAGCCCGCCCCGTCCACGACGCCCTCGGACCTGCGTGCTGCAAGACCCCCGCCGACTCGGACCTGACCGGCTCAGGCCCGTGCGAGCGCGGGTATCAGGCGCAGCACGTTGTCCCGGTTGATGCCGCGGAGCTGATGGCCGGCGATGGCCGGGTCGCTGTCCAGGGCCGGCGCCACGATGTCGGAGACGACGTGGGCGGAGGTGGGCGGCCAGTCGGTGCCGAAGAGGATCCGGGCGGGGTCGACCGTGGCCAGGAGGGTGGGGGTCGACGACGGAGACATGGGGCCCGCCGTGTCGTAGTAGAAGCGGTGCAGGTAGTCGCGTATCCGGGACGGTTCGATCTCGGGGGTGAGGTGGTCGCTGAGGAGCTCCAGGCGGGTGGCCATGTAGGGGAGGAAGCCGCCGCCGTGCGGGAGGACGAAGGTGAGGTTGGGGTAACGGTCGAGAACGCCGTTGAGGATGAGGTTGATCGCCGCGCGAGTCGTGTCCATGAGGAAGTCACACATGAACGGCGGCAGGCCCGGCACACCCGCCCCGTCGGCGTTGCCACCGGGTACGTCCATCGGATGCGTGCTGATGACCGCGGAGCGGTCGTTCAGCTCGGCGAAGAGGCGGTCGTGGGAGGGGTCGCCGAGATAGACACCGCCCGCGCTGGTACGTGTGCTCACCCCGACGGCGCCGAGGTCGTCGAGGCCGTACTTCAGCGACCAACTCGACAGGTCGAGGTCGTCGAGGAAGACCGGCGTGAAGAAGGTGAAGCGGGTGGGGTGGCTCGCGGCGACTTCCGCCGCCGCCTCCAGCGCGACCCGTGCGCTCTCCTCTCGCTTGCTGCGCTCCTGGATGCGGCCGAGCATGGCCACGGTCATGACGGTGGTGCGAATCCCCGTGCGGTCCATGAGGGCGAGCGCGGAGTCGAGGTCCCAGCGGGTCCACCAGGGCAGTCTGTCGCGCCGGACCAGGCCCTGCGCCTCGGCCCAGTCGAGCCAGGCGGGCGCGGTGAAGTGGTGGTGGACGTCCACACGGGAGGTTCGGGCGTCGTCGCCGGCCGGGGCATCCCCTGGGAGGTGAGTGAGATGAGTGAGGTCAGTTGATATCACGGTGGGCTCTTTCCTCGTTCAGAAGCGGCGTTCAGAAGCGGCGTTCAGGTGGAGGCGCTCAGACGCGCCCGTCGGATGTCGTCGCCAGTGGCTGCTGGGTCGCGTTCGTCCGCCGCGGCTGAGCCACGGCGTCCGCCGGCGTCTCGCGGCGAAGCACCGTCATCAGCGTGTCCGCGAGGGCCCGTTCCGGGTCCGCCACGAGCCCGGGCGACCGCCATGCCACGAAGCCGTCGGGGCGGACCAGGACGGCACCGGACTCCGCCGTGCCGTGCAGCGCCGCCCAGTCGGCCCCGTCCTCGGGGACCAGGTCGTGGTCCGCGCCGACGACGTAGCCCTCCACCGGGATGCCCAGACGTGCGGCGACACCGCGGGCCGCGGTGCGCCATGCCTCGCCTCCGGGGCCGGTGAGGACGACGAAGGACCGTTCGTAGAGGTCCAGGGTGGAGATCCGCCGGCCGTCCCGGGCGGTCACCCACAGGTGGGGAGCGCGGCTCCCGGGGGCGCCGCCCAGCTGGAACTCGGCGGGCACGATCGCGGCGTCCGGGTCGGCGCCGACGACGGCGCCCGACGGGTAGCGGTAGCACAAGGCCACGGTCAAGGCGTCGGCCGGATCGTCCTTGCGCTTCTCCGGGGTGTAGCCCGGGTGCTCTTCCTCGCCCGCCTGGAACAGGGCGCGGGCGGTCGTCGCGAACGCGACCGGCCGACGTTCCGTCTGATACGTGTCGAGCAGCCCCGGTCCGGCCCAGCCGCGCAGCACGGCCGCGATCTTCCAGGCGAGGTTGTGGGCGTCCTGGATACCGGTGTTGGAGCCGAAGGCCCCGGTGGGGGGCATCTCGTGCGCCGAGTCACCGGCCAGGAAGACCCGGCTCTCGCCGTAGCTGTCGGCCACGCGGTCCGCCGCGTGCCAGGGCGCCTTGCCGGTGACCTCGACGTCGAGGTCGGGGACGCCCGCCGCGGCGCGGATGTGGGCGACGATGCGCTCGTCGGTGAAGTCGTCCAGCGTCTCGCCCTGGTCCCGGGCCCAGGGGGCATGGAAGACCCACCGCTCGTGGTTGTCCACCGGCAGCAGGGCACCCTCGCCGGCGGGATCGGTGACGTAGCAGACGACGAAGTGCCGGTCGCCGACGACGTCCTGCAGCTTCTTGCTGCGGAATGTGATGCTCACGTTGTGGAACAGCGCGCCCGGTCCCGTCTGGGTGATGCCCAGCCGCTCGCGCACCGGGCTGCGGGGCCCGTCGGCGGCCACGAGGTAGTGGGCGTGCACGATGCGCTTCTCGCCGCTGTCACGGTCCCGTACCTCCGCGTGCACCCCTTCGGCGTCCTGTGTGAAGGAGACCAGCTCGGTGCCGAAGCGGATGTCGCCGCCGAGGGAGCGGGCGTAGCTCAGGAGGACGGGCTCAAGGTCGTTCTGACTGCACAGACACCAGCCGGACGAGGTGATCTGCGACAGGGCCGGACCCGTGTCGATCGCCTTGACGATCCACCGGCGGTCGCCGCCGCAGAGCGTGCTCACCTGGAGGACGCCGTCGTTTCCCGCCAGGGCGCTCGCTGCGGCGCGGATGTCCTGCTCGACGCCCGCGGTCCGGAACAGCTCCATGGTGCGCAGGTTGTTCCCACGGCCGCGAGGGTGAGTGGACGTCGCGGCGTGACGTTCGACGAGAAGGTGCTCGACGCCGAGGCGACTGAGAAAGACTGACGTGGACAGGCCCACCAAGGAGCCGCCCACCACCAGAACTGGTACGGATTCCACGGCCCGTTTGCTCATCGACTGATCCCCTATCATCATTCGTCATCGTCTGTTTTCGTCATCGTCTGTCGTCCGAAGCCGAACGCCCCGAGCCCCCAGGAATCGGCGACTCGGAGCGTTTCCAATCGGCATCAACTTTTCGCCCGCTCCACGGGCCCCGCACCTTCTGTTGCTCCGATCGCCACGTCGCGTCCCTGCGCAGCCCCGGACGGGTTAAGAACGTTTGTTGGCGGCGGCCCGCCGGGAACCGTCGAGGCCATGACGCAAACACCCCTGCACACCGAACCCGGATCCGCGGACCCCGTGGCCGCCGCCTCCCGATGCACACCCGACTTCCGCGCCAACCCGCACCCCGTGTACGCGGAGTTGAGGGGGACCGCCCCGGTGTGTCCGCTGAAGCCACCGCACGGCGTGGAGACCTACCTGATCACCCGTTACGACGACGCGCGCGCCGCGCTGGCCGACCCGCGGCTGAGCAAGGACATGTACGGCGCCCTCGACGCGTACCAACGCATTTTCGGCGACTCCTCCATCGCGCTCGACGACAACATGCTGTTCTCCGACCCGCCCAAGCACACCCGGCTACGGCGGATCGTGCAGGGCGCCTTCACACCGCGCCGGGTGGAGTCGCTGCGCCCGCGTATCCAGCAGGTCACCGAGGAACTGCTGGAGCGCTGCCCGACCGACGCGTCCATCGACCTGCTCCCGAACTTCGCGTTCCCGCTGCCGCTCCAGGTCATCTGCGAACTCCTCGGCGTGCCGGAGGACGAGCGCGAGCGCGCCCACCAGTGGGCGGTGACCGTGGCGAAGACCGGGTTCGGCCCGGAGGCGAAGAAGGCATTGGAGGAGGCCGAGGGGAAGCTGCGCGACCTCCTGGTCGACCTCGTGGCGCGCAAGCGCAGCACGCCCGGCGACGACCTGATGAGCGCGCTCATCGCGGCCCAGGACCAGGACGGCGCCCTGACGGACCATGAGCTGGTCTCGACGGCGTGGGTGCTGTTCTTCGCGGGCCACAAGACCACCGCGTACCTCATCGGCAACGCCGTGTACCACCTGCTCTCGAAGCCGGACCAGCGCCGCGAGGCCCTCGCGAGCCCCGAGGCCCTGAAGCAGGCCATCGAGGAACTGCTGCGGTACGAGGGCTCGGTGGAAAGCTCCACCTTCCGCCACGCCACCGAAGACATCCCGATGCGCGGTGTGGTGATCCCCAAGGGGGCCCTCGTCCAGATCGCCCTCACCGCCACGAGCCGCGACCCGCAGGTGTACGCCGAGCCCGACCGGCTCGACGTCACGCGTACCGGAGGTCAGCCCCACCTGGCGTTCGGCCACGGCCCCCACTACTGCATCGGAGCGCCGCTGGCCCGCCTGGAGATGCACATCGCGCTCACCACGCTGTTCCGCCGGTACCCCGAGATCACGCTGGCCGTGCCCCCGCACGAAGTGCCCTGGCTGACCGTGCCCTTCCCGGCGTTCCGCGGGCTCGTCGAGCTGCCCGTGATGCTCGATCCGGAGCGGATCGCCGGCTGAACGCATCGCCGACCGGCCGGATCCGGGCGGTGGTGAGCCGGACATGCAGGTCGTCGCGCGGCGTGGAGGAACGGCACTGGCGTGGAAGTCGGTCCGCCGCTGGTCGCCGTGGAGCGGGCGATGGTCCGTATCCGCCGCCACCAGACCAAGCGGACCCTGGGCCGGTTCGTGACGAGCCGTCTGGACCGGTCGGTCGATCTGACGCACACCGTCGTGGTCGACGCCGTCGAGGAAGAACCCGAAGAGCCCGGCCAGGAGGTGACGGTCGGGCTGGTCGCCGAGCGGCCGGCCGTCGACCCCTCCCGGGCCGGCAGGCTGGTGGCCGCCGGCGTCGAGGCCGGGTACGTCAGACGGGTGGTCTCCCGGGCCGACAGCAGGCGTGCCTGCCTGGAGCTCACCGACGCGGGCCGGGCGCTCGCGCTGCTGACGCACCGGGTGCGTCAGCAGTTCCTCGGCGAGATCATGCAGGACCGGTCCCCGCAGGAGCGCAAGGACTTCGCCCGGCTGCTCGGCAAGTTCGCGGGTCTTCCGCCCGGCAGCCAGTACCTCGACGGCGTGCAGGACGACGGAAGCCGAGGCGCCCGCTCGGCCGGCTCCTCGCCGCCGTGGCGTCAGACGCCGTCCGGAGGCGCGGCCACCTCTCCCATGTACGAAACACCGGTCGACCTCGCCTCGTCGAGACGCCGCCAGACCTCGCGCGGCCGGATCCGGCCGTCCGGCAGGACTTCGGGGGTGCTGACGCACTCCCCGGCGATCACGGTCCCGCCCCGCAGCGCCTGGCAGTACGCCGGCCGTAGCGTTCCGTCGGCCTCGCAGCTGCCCACCAGCCGCCGAGGAGCACCTTGCCACCACGGAACTCGGCCCACACGAGGGGCCCCGACTGGTGGTAGTGCGCCACCGGCACGTCCTGGCGTTGTCCGGGTCGAGCCGCTTCTTCACGGCCGCCGGCCGACGGTATCCCTCGGGGCCGTACGTCCGGATCGCGCGATCGGTACCGCCCGTGCCCCCGGCGCCCCCGTACATCGCGACGTAGGGGCGGTCCTCGATCAGCCGGTCGAGAACCTCCGGACCACGCAGCCTCTTGCCCGGCGAGGCGATGTACTCGGCATCCGTACCGCAGTAACTGACGCTCAGCACGGCGCCCGGTGTGTGCGACAACACGGCGGCCGGTGTGTGTGACAAACCGTGCCGGAGAATCCCCGGCCGAGCGCGGCTCTGACGCTCCATCCGCTCACGCACCGCGCACGCACACGGCCCCGGACGGGGAGTCCGAGGCCGAACAAGACGCCTCTACTGGGAGAAACCCCAGGTCAGCGCGGTGCGCACAGAGCCCCCTGTCGGATTCGAACCGACGACCTTCGCTTTACAAGAGCGGCGCTCTGACCAGCTGAGCTAAGGAGGCGTGTGGATGCTTGCCCGTGCAGTGTACCCAGGTCCCGGGTGTCCCTTGTCGAAAGTTTCCGCGAAGTTCACAGTCCTCGAAGTGGTGACAGATCCAGCCAACGCAGGTACCGTCCTGATCCAGTTCACCTGTGTGGACCACACCAACCACCTTCCTACTCGGACCGTCCGGCACGTTCCTGCCGGTAGAAGGGGGCCTAGTCATATGGCCACTGTCACGTTCGACAAAGCGACCCGGATCTACCCGGGCTCCGAAAAGCCCGCCGTCGACGCGCTCGACATCGCGATCGAGGACGGCGAGTTCCTCGTCCTGGTCGGCCCGTCCGGCTGCGGCAAGTCCACCTCCCTGCGGATGCTCGCCGGCCTGGAGGACGTCAACGGCGGCGCGATCCGCATCGGTGACCGCGACGTCACGCACCTGCCGCCGAAGGACCGGGACATCGCCATGGTGTTCCAGAACTACGCGCTCTACCCGCACATGACGGTCGCCGACAACATGGGCTTCGCGCTCAAGATCGCCGGCGTCAACAAGGCGGAGATCCGGCAGAAGGTCGAGGAGGCCGCGAAGATCCTCGACCTCACCGACTATCTGGACCGCAAGCCGAAGGCGCTCTCCGGCGGTCAGCGCCAGCGTGTAGCGATGGGCCGCGCGATCGTCCGCGAGCCGCAGGTCTTCCTCATGGACGAGCCGCTGTCCAACCTGGACGCCAAGCTCCGCGTCTCCACCCGTACGCAGATCGCGTCGCTCCAGCGCCGTCTCGGCATCACCACCGTCTACGTCACCCACGACCAGGTCGAGGCCATGACGATGGGCGACCGCGTGGCGGTCCTCAAGGACGGTCTGCTCCAGCAGGTCGACTCGCCGCGCAACATGTACGACCGCCCGGCCAACCTGTTCGTCGCCGGCTTCATCGGCTCCCCGGCCATGAACCTGGTCGAGGTACCGATCACCGACGGCGGAGTGAAGTTCGGCAACAGCGTGGTCCCGGTCAACCGTGAGGCGCTGAAGGCCGCCGCCGACAAGGGTGACAAGACGGTCACGGTCGGTGTCCGCCCCGAGCACTTCGACGTGGTCGAGCACAACGGCGGCGCCAGCGCGTCCCTGTCCAAGGGCAGCGAGGACGCCCCGGCGGGCCTCGCGGTCTCGGTGAACGTGGTCGAGGAGACCGGCGCCGACGGCTACGTCTACGGCTCCGTCGAGGTCGGCGGCGTGCATAAGGACCTCGTCGTCCGCGTCAGCAGCCGCGCCGTTCCGGAGAAGGGCACGCGGCTGCACGTCGTGCCGCGGCCGGGCGAGACCCATGTGTTCTCGACCTCCACGGGCGAGCGCCTGACCGACTGACCTCCGCCCGGCCTCCCCTCGGAGCGGAACAACCCCGGGCAATTCGCCCAGGTTGACGAATCAGGGCCCCGCAGACTGCTGCGGGGCCCTTCTCGTTGTCGATGAATACCCCGACAAACGAGTGCATTTCGAGCAGCGAGCGTCAACACCCCACCCAGGAAAGGGCACTTCCTCATCCCTCGAAGGGGTGACCAAATGTCGCCAAATGGTTACCGGGCGCTACCCTCACACGCGTGAAGCACTCCACCACCCAACAGACGCGGCGCGGCCGCCGGGGCCCCGCCCCCCGGATCGGCCGTACCCTCGCCCTCGTCCTGCCCGTCGTCCTGGTGCTCTCCGGGACCCTCGCGGTGACCCGAGTCAACTGGTCGGGGAACCCGTCGAACTCGGTGCTCACCGCCTCGGACGTCTCCTCCGCGAGCGGCTCCTCCCGGGCCGTGCAGCGCGCGCCCCAGGAGGTGCTGCGCGACCGGCTGATGGCCGAACTGCAGGAGAAGAACCCGGGCGCGGTCCTCACCCATCTCCAGCAGGCCGTCAACGGCCGCCCGTCGCTGGCCCGGCACTGCACGTCCATCGCCCGCGCCCTCGGCGAGGCGGCCGTGCGCATCTACGGCGCCTCGCGCGCGCAGTCGTACGCGCGCCCCGTCTGCGACACCTCCTTCGCCTCCGGCGTGCTGGCCGCGCCCCGCTGAGCCGGACCACCGACGGGTCGCTGCCAGGCAAGCGGCCGTTGGGAAGTGGGTAACGGCTGCTCAAGGAGCCGGTCGCAACCGCCCCCCGCGGGTGGGGCGCCACGTACAGTTCGGGCATGACCGATCCGAACGCCGCGTCGCGCCCCACCCAAGCCGTCGTCCTGGCCGGTGGCCAGGGCACCCGGCTGCGCCCCTACACCGACGACCGGCCCAAGCCGATGGTCGAGATCCCCGGCACGGGCACCCCGATCATCGGCCACCAGCTGTCCTGGCTCGCCGAGGAGGGCGTCACGGACGTGGTGGTCTCCTGCGGCCACCTCGCCGAGGTCCTGGAGAAGTGGCTGGACACGGCCGATCTGCCGGTCCGCGTCAGCACCGTCGTGGAGACCGAGCCGCTCGGCCGCGGCGGCGGCCTGAAGTACGCGGCGGCCCACCTCCCCCACCCGGACCGGCCCTGGTACGCCACCAACGGCGACATCTGGACCCGTTTCTCGCTGCGTGAGATGGCGGACTTCCACACCGAGCGCGACGCCGTCGCGACCCTCGCCCTGGCCCGGCCGCGCATCCCGTGGGGCGCCGTCAAGACGGACGGCTTCGGCCACATCACGGACTTCATCGAGGCGCCGCCGTCGACCTTCGAGATCAACGCGGGTGTGTACGTCTTCGCACCGGAGTTCGCCGGGATGCTGCCCGAGCGCGGCGACCACGAGCGCACCACCTTCCCGCACCTGGCCCGCGAACGCCGCCTGGCAGGCTTCCCGATCCCCCACGGCGCCTACTGGCGCGCCATCGACACCGCGAAGGACCTCACGGAAGCAGCGAAGGAACTGGCGGCGCTGCGGCGCTGAGCTCCCGCCGGGCCCCGGGGCGGGGCGATCCCGGAGCCCGGGATCACCCTGCCCCGAGACCCCCTGGGGCTTGGGGTTCCCCACCGCCCGGGACCCCTGGGGCACGGGGTCCCTTACAGCCCGGGTTCCTTACGGCACTGATTGCTTACAGCCCGGGGTTCCTTACGGCGCGAGATGCCGCGGGCATATGGTGGTCCCTTCGGCGCGGACCCTCTCCGGCGCGGGCTCCCACCGGCACAGGCCCGCTCCGACGCAAGCCCCCTCACCGGCGCGGACGGACCCCCTCCGTTGCGGGTTCCCCTCCTTCGCGGGCTCCCCCGGCACAGACCCCCCACCGACGCGGGCTCCCTCCGACCCGGGCTCCTCTCCGGGTTCCCCGGCACGGGGCCGGCTTCCGTGCTGACGGAACCCGGCATGTCACAGAGCCCGGCGCGGGAGAGAAGCCGCATACCCCCGGGCCCGCCCGGAACGCGGCCCGCCCGTCCGACGAGCCGCGCGGAACAGCCCGGCGCCTGGGCGGGCCAGGCGATCGAGGCGCCGGGCTTGCAGCGCAGGCTCGGAGTGACCGGTCATGGCCTCCGGCCGCGGGCACGTCGTGGCTTGGCGCGCAGTTCCCCGCGCCCCTTTGCGGGGCCGGTTCCCCGCCCCTTCGGGGCGCTTGTAGCCACCGACCGCGGGGCACGTCGCAGAGCCGAGCCCCGGAGGGCGGGCCGCTCGCACCAAGGTCCCGTACGGAAGGACGTCCAGGTACGACGAAGGGGTCCGGCACCGTCGGCGGGGCCGGACCCCTTTCGTGGTCCTGCTGGCCGGGGGTCAGCCGAGGAGGCCGCCGACCAGGTGGCCCTGCTGGCCGGAGGTGGACGAGCCGCCGCCGTCCGAGCCGCCCGTACCGCCCGCGCCGCCGGGCGAGCCGCCCGAGCTGCCCGAACCGCCCGTGCCGCCGGTCTCCGTGCCGCCGGAGGTCGGTCCTGCGCTGGTGCTCGGCGCCTGGCCGGCGGCCGGGGAGGTCCACTGCGGCGGGGCCTGGCCCACAGTCCCCTGGATCTGGCTCGGCGTCGTGCCGCCGGTGGCGGCGCCGGACGAGCGGGCCGCGCCCGGGGTCGTCGCCGCGCCGGACCCGGACGGGTCGGCCCCGGCCGTGGCACCCCCGCTCGGCGCGCTGGAGGCCGACGGGCTGGTCGAGTTCTGCCTGCCGGGCTCGTCGGGGAGCGGCGAGCCGGGCACGTTGTTGCGCGGAGCCTCGCCGGGCCCGGGCACGACCACCCGGCTGGAGTCCCGGACGGCACCGCCGAGCAGGGAACCGATGAGCAGGGTGAGGCCCACGGTGACAACGGTGACGAGGGCGCCCCGGCGCAGTACGTAGCGGCGCAGCTCCCAGATGTCGGAGCGCGGCCCGAGGGTGCGCCAGGCGCGGCCCGCGAGCCGCCCGTCGACCGAGTAGACGGGCGCGCCGGCGATGATCAGCGGGGACCAGGCGGCGAGGTAGATGATGTCGGGCGCGTCGTAGGCGGGGACGGTCTTCCAGCTGACGGTGACGATCAGCGCGGCCGAGAGCCCGGCGCCGACCACCGCGGCGACCCGCTGCCAGCAGCCCAGGATGGTGAGGACGCCCACGACGACCTGGAGGAAGGCGATGACCAGCCCGGAACCCACCGGGTGCTGGAGGGCGAACTGGCGCAGCGGCTCGGCGACGTCCCAGGGGTGCAGCGTGTTGAGCCACTTCACCATCGAGCCGCGCTTGCCGCCGTCGAAGTAGACGGGATCGCAGAGCTTGCCCATGCCGGCGTACACGGAGATGAAGCCGAGGAAGATACGCAGCGGGAGCAGGACGACGCCGAGGTTCATCCGGCGGCCGGGGTAGTACGCGTGCCGGGCCGGGTCGTCGCCGGACCGCCTGCCCGAGGGCTCGTCGTACGCCGGGTCCGGCTCGGCGAAGTCCTCGAACTCCTCGGTGGCGTAACCGGGTTCGTCGTACGCACTCCCCGCGCTCCGCATGTGCGGCAGGAGCCTGGTCTCGCCGGAACCGGGCGTGCGCTGGGGGCCGACCGCGGGAGTCTCGACGGTCCGGTCGAGATCGTCGTAGCCGCGGTAGCCACCGTAGTCGGTGTAGCCGGTATAGCCGGTATAGCCGGTATAGCCGGTGTCGATCCGCGGGATGACCTGGGTGGCCCCGGCGTCGAGGGACGGCTCGTCGGAGTAGCGGACGCTGCCGCCCCGCACCGCCTGGAGCAGCCGGTGGGCGCCGGTGTCGTCGGGGGCCGAGCGGCCGCTCCAGACGAGCGGGCGGCGCCGCGTCCCGGCCGGGCCCGCGGCGCCGCCGAGGGGGGCGCGGGCGGTGTCCTGGGCGGCACCCGACTGCCCCGCGGCGCGCGGGGATTGGGTACGCCGTGTCGAGGCGCCCAGCTGCACCCGGAAGCTCGCGTGGTTGACGATGACCTGCGCCGGATCGCTCGGCACCTTCACCATGCTCAGCGCGGGAGCGTCGTCGAATCCCGACGAGCGGTCCCCCGTGGGTGTGCGGGGTGTTCTGGTGTCCACACTCATCTAACCGAGTGACGCGGAGTTAGGACACTGCTTGGACCCGTCGGATCTGTCCGGACCGCGTCAAGCATGTCCAGGACGCCGGAATTAACCCGTACGGGTGAGTCGACGCATGCGCGTTCAGGCCCGTCGGCGAGCCGTCTCGTACAGCACGATGCCCGCCGCCACGCCCGCGTTCAGCGACTCGGCGCCGCCCGGCATCGGGATACGGACCCGGAAGTCGCAGGTCTCGCCGACCAGTCGGGACAGACCCTTGCCCTCGCTGCCGACGACGATCACGACCGGGCCGTCCAGGGCCTCCAGGTCGCCGAGTTCGGCCTCCCCGTCGGCGGCGAGACCGACGACCACCATCCCGGCCTTCTTGTACGCCTCCAGGGCGCGCGTCAGATTGGTGGCGCGGGCGACGGGCGTTCGGGCGGCCGTACCGGCGGAGGTCTTCCAGGCGCCCGCGGTCATGCCGGCCGCGCGGCGCTCGGGGACGACGACGCCGTGCCCGCCGAAGGCGGAGACGGAGCGGACGACGGCGCCGAGGTTACGCGGGTCGGTCACCCCGTCGAGGGCCACGATCAGCGGGTCCTCGCCCGCGTCATGGGCGGCCTCGGCCAGGTCCTCCGGGTGGGCGTACTCGTACGGCGGGACCTGGAGGACCAGCCCCTGGTGGTTGAGGCCGCCCGTCATCCGGTCCAGCTCGGGGCGCGGGGCCTCCATGAGGTTGATGCCGCCGCGCTCGGCGGCGAGCTGCAGCGCCTCGCGGACCCGCTCGTCGCTGTCGATGAACTGCTGCACATAGAGGGTGGAGGCGGGCACGCCCTCGCGCAGCGCCTCGACGACCGGGTTGCGGCCGACGACCAGTTCGGACGAGGTCCGGCCGGCGCCCCGGCGCTGCTGCGGACGGCCCTGCGCGCGGCGGGTCCGCGCCGCTGCGGCGCGCTGCTTGGCGTGCCCCTTGCGCATCTCGGCGGGCGGGGTCGGCCCCTTGCCCTCCAGGCCCCGGCGCCGCTGGCCACCGCTGCCGAGCTGCGCGCCCTTCTTGCCGGACATGCGGCGGTTGTTCGCGGCCATGACCCACTACCTGTCTGTTGAAGCGTCGTACGTACGTCTGTGCAGTGTGCCGCCCGGACGGCCGGGCGGCACCTTCGGTCCCCGGGGCACCGGGTCCCCGGCGGGCTCAGCGCGGGCCGAGGCTCCAGCGCGGGCCCTGCGGGCTGTCCTCGATGACGAGGCCGGTCTGGTTGAGCTGGTCGCGGATGGCGTCCGCGGTGGCCCAGTCCTTGCGGGCGCGGGCGGACTCGCGCTGGTCGAGGACGAGCCGTACCAGGCTGTCGACCACGCCGTGCAGATCCTCGCCGCGGTCGCCGCCCTCGCCGGCCCACTGCGCGTCGAGCGGGTCGAGGCCGAGGACGCCGAGCATGGCCCGCACCTCGGCGAGCCGGGCCACGGCGGCCTCCTTGTCGTCGGCGGCGAGGGCGGAGTTGCCCTGCCGGACGGTGGTGTGCACGACCGCGAGGGCCTGCGGGACGCCCAGGTCGTCGTCCATCGCCTCGGCGAAGGCGGGCGGGACCTCGGCCGCGGGCTCGACGGCTCCCCCGGCCTTCTCCATCACGCGCTGCACAAAGCCCTCGATCCGCGCGAACGCCGACTCGGCCTCGCGCAGCGACTCCTCGCTGTACTCGATCATCGAGCGGTAGTGCGGGGAGCCGAGGTAGTAGCGCAGCACAATCGGCCGCCACTGTTTGACCATCTCGGAGACGAGCACCGAATTGCCCAGCGACTTGGACATCTTGTCGCCGGCCATGGTCACCCAGGCGTTGTGCACCCAGTACCGGGCGAAGTCGTCGCCGTACGCCTTGGCCTGGGCGATCTCGTTCTCGTGGTGCGGGAAGATCAGGTCCAACCCGCCGCCGTGGATGTCGAACGCGGCGCCCAGGTACTTGTGCGCCATGGCGGAGCACTCCAGGTGCCAGCCCGGACGCCCGGGTCCCCACGGCGTGGGCCAGGTCGGCTCGCCGGGCTTGGCGGCCTTCCACATGGCGAAGTCGCGCGGGTCCCGCTTGCCGGTCTCGCCCGCGCCCGCGGGCTGCTGGAGGTTGTCCAGTTCCTGCCGGGACAGCTCCAGGTACTGCGGGAAGGACCGTACGTCGAAGTAGACGTTGCCGTCCGCCGCGTAGGCGTGCCCGCGCTCGATGAGTCCTTGCATCATCTCGACCATCTCGGGCACATGGCCGGTGGCGCGCGGCTCGTACGTCGGCGGCAGGCAGCCCAGCGCCTGATAGCCGTCGTTGAACGCGCGCTCGTTGGCGTACCCGATCGACCACCACGGCCGGTCCTGCTCATGGGCCTTGGCGATGATCTTGTCGTCGATGTCCGTGACGTTCCTGATGAAGGTCACGGCGTAGCCGCGGTACTCGAACCAGCGGCGCATGATGTCGAAGTTGAGGCCCGACCTGATGTGCCCGATGTGGGGTGCCGCCTGCACGGTGGCGCCACACAGGTAGATCGAGACACAACCCGGCATGAGCGGGGTGAAGTCACGGATCTGCCGGGCGCTGGTGTCGTACAGGCGAATGGTCACCACTCCAGGGTAGTGGGCGCGGGGCAGTGCCTCGCGACCCTTGCGCCCAAGGGGCACGCATTCGTGACCTCGTGCGCTACCGCGGCCCGTCGATGGCCCGTCGATGGCCCGTCGGAGGCCCGTCCGCGGCGGATCGCGCGCGGGGTCAGATGCGGCCGACGACCCTGCGCGGGGTGACCCGCACCACCACCCGCTCGGCGTCCTGCGCCGCGGCGGGGTTGAACGCGGCGTATTTCTTGCCCGTGTACTTCAGGCTGAGTTCGTCGATGAGTTCCTGGGCGCCCTCGGCGATCAGCTCCGCGCTGCCGCGGATCTCGGCGTACTCGTAGGGCGAGTCGGGGTCCTGCACGACGACGCTCACCCGGGGGTCGCGGTCGAGGTTGCGCTTCTTGCGGCGGTCGACCGTCGTGGAGACCAGGATCCGGTCGCCGTCCCGCTTCACCCATACCGGGGACAGCTGCGGTCCGCCGTCGGGCTGGATCGTGCCGAGCACGATGAAGACGGGGGTGTCGAGCAGGGCCTTGAGCCGGTCGGACAGGGCGGCGGACATCCGGGGTACCTCCTGGGTCGGCGGTGACTCTGCGGGTACCCTCGCACGCCCTCAGTACACCCGCACCACGAGCCTCGCACGCCCTCAGTCCACCCGCACCACGAGTGCCGTGGCGATCGCCATCAGCCCTTCGTCCCGGCCCGGGAAGCCCAGGCCGTCGGTCGTGGCGCCGGAGACCGAGACCGGGGCCCCGGCCGCCGCCGAGAGGATCCGCTGGGCCTCGTCGCGCCGCTTGCCGATCTTGGGGTGGGCCCCGACGACCTGCACCGCGACGTTGCCGATACGGAAGCCGGCGGCGCGCACGATGCGGGCCGCCTCGGTGAGCAGGGTGATCCCGGACGCGCCGGACCACTCGGGGCGCCCGGTGCCGAAGTGCTGTCCCAGATCGCCGAGGCCGGCGGCGGAGAACAGCGCGTTGCACGCGGCGTGGGCGACGACGTCCGCGTCGGAGTGGCCCGCGAGGCCGGGGCCCTCGCCCTCCCATTTCAGGCCGGCGCACCACAGCTCGCGGCCCTCCTCGAAGGCGTGGATGTCGGTGCCGATGCCGACCTGGGGCAGCGGCGCCCCGCCGACAGCGTCAGAAGCCATCGTTGAGCCTCCTGCGGGCGAGGACCGCCTCGGCGAGGACCAGGTCCAGCGGGCGGGTGATCTTGAATGCCTCCTCGTGGCCCGGGACGACCACGACCCGCTCGCCGAGCCGCTCGACCATGCTCGCGTCGTCGGTCACGTCGTCGGTGACCTTCTCGTGGGCCCGCACCAGCGTCTCCCGGTCGAAGCCCTGCGGCGTCTGCACCGCGCGCAGCCGGGCCCGCGGGGGCGTGGCCACCACCGGTTCCGGCATGCCCGGCCGCGCGGCGGGCTCGACCTCCTTGACGGTGTCGGCGAGGGGCAGCGCGGGCACGACGGCGCGGGCCCCGTCCCGGACCGCCTCGATCACGGTGTCCACCGTGTCCATCGGCACCAGCGGACGGGCCGCGTCGTGCACCAGGACGATGCCGTACCGCGGTGGCAGGGCGTCGAGGCCGAGCCGTACGGACTCCTGGCGCGAGTCCCCGCCGGGCACGACCAGGAAATCGGTCCCGCTGGGGGTGCCGCCGGGCAGCGCGTGCGCGTCGAGCAGCGACTTGACCTCGGCGGCGCCGTCCGGCGGGGCGACGACGACCACGAGGGAGACGGCGCGGGACGCGGCGAGCGCGCGGGCCGCGTGGATGAGCATGGGGGTGCCGCTGAGCGTGCGGAGCGCCTTGGGAGCGCCCGGACCGAGGCGCACGCCCCGGCCGGCGGCCGGAATCACGGCGGCGACGAGGGGCGGCGTGGGCGAAGGACGCGAAACGTCAGACATCGGTTCCTGTCAGGTTTGTGTGCTCGGCCTACGTGGGTATGGCCTGGGGAGTGCCGGGCGCGACGCCTTGACCGGACCCTTCCGTGACCCCGGTCGAGCCTGCTGCCCGGGCCCGGCACATCAAGTATTCCGGGGGTTCCCGTGGCGTCCGAGGACTTTCCCCGAGGCGTACGGCATCCAGGACCTGCAATCCGGGGACGTCGGGTGCAGACGCCGGACCAGGCGTCGCCTGAACGTCGAGTGCTTCTGTCGAATGCTTCCGGGGATGGACATGCCGCAGCGCCCGGCGACGGAAAATCGTCATCGGGCACCGCGGCATTTCACTGTGCTGAGCAGAGCGGGCGTTGCCTGCTTCGGGTCAGGACGCGAGCACCTCGTCGAGCAGGGCTTCGGCCTTGTCCTCGTTGGTGTTCTCCGCGAGAGCCAGCTCGCTCACCAGGATCTGGCGGGCCTTGGCGAGCATGCGCTTCTCACCGGCGGAGAGTCCGCGCTCGCGCTCGCGACGCCACAGGTCGCGCACGACTTCCGCGACCTTGATGACATCGCCGGAGGCGAGCTTCTCCAGATTTGCCTTGTATCGACGCGACCAGTTCGTGGGCTCCTCGGCATACGGCGCGCGCAGCACCTCGAAGACCCGGTCCAGCCCGTCCTGACCGACCACATCACGTACGCCGACGAACTCCGCATTGTCCGCTGGCACACGCACCGTCAGGTCACCCTGGGCGACCTTCAGCACCAAGTAGGTCTTGTCCACGCCTTTGATCTGACGAGTTTCGATGGCCTCGATCAGCGCGGCCCCGTGATGGGGATAGACCACGGTGTCGCCAACCTTGAACGTCATGTGACAGGTACCCCTTCCGTGGCTATCCAGGGTAACACGGATACGGCGTCTTCTGAATGGCGTTTTCGCAGGTCAGGGCATATCTCGGGGCTTGACAACAGCGACAGGAACGTGCTTCGCGGGCTCACCGGAAGCAGGTATTCGCAGGTCGGAGCACCTCTTCGACCGAGGAGAAACGCATATGTCACCCGCCTCCGGGGGCACCTCCAAGTGGACGAACGTCCCCATTTGTCCGGTTCCAGGTGTGCGACTTCCGGTACTCCGTTCGGCGGCTTGAGGCGGGCACGAGACGAATCCGGAATTGATCACAGGCGTCCGGCGAGCGGTACGTGATCAATATCCGAAGCGTCCCTGCATTCCTTCACCGGAAAATTGCGCCGCCTGTTATGTGAATGCCGGACGAGGGTTGAGTCAAGCTGAGTCAAAGTGACCCGGGAGTCACTTGTGCGGCGTGGGCGTACCCCCTGCGGGAGGGAAGCGGGGCACTTGGGGAGGGTCGGGTGCGGGCCCGCGGGGGCGGCTCGGTAGCCTGAGCGCGCTGACAGATACTTAGGGCGGCTTTATCAGGGAGTCGCCCCTGTGTTCAAGGAGTTGCCGCCGCCGTGAGCAGCAGCCTTCGACGCGGCGCCCTCGCCGCCTCCGCCCTCGTCTTCTCGATCGCCTCGCTCGCCGCCTGCGGCGCCGGCAACAACGCCCAGACCCTGGAGATCAAGCCGGACAACGCGGCCGTCAAGGTCGGTGATCTCAAGGTGCAGAACGCGATCGTCGTGACCCAGCCCGATTTGCAGTCCACGGGCCCGGCGGTGATCGCCGCGACCATCTTCAACAACGGCCGTGCCGCGCAGACCCTGCAGTCGATCGCCGTCGCCGGCACCAACAAGACCGCCCAACTCACGCCCGCCAAGGGTCAGTCGCTGACCATCCCGGCCGGCGGCTCGCTGATCCTCGGCGGCAAGGACAACGCCTCCGCCGTGCTGCCCAGCAGCCGCGAGGCGATCCGGGACGGCAACGCCCAGAAGATCACCTTCACCTTCAGCACGACCGGTGATGTGAGCCTGCGTGCCTTCGTCGTCCCCGCCGAGAGCTACTTCAGCTCCTGGGGTCCGAGCGAGATCCCGTCGCCTTCGGCCTCGCCGGCCCCGGGCGCCAAGCCGAGTGACAGCGCCAAGCCGTCGAAGAACGGCGCCTCCGCGGACCCGTCGGCCGCGGCGGGCCATGCGACCCCGACCGGCTCGGCCTCCGCGTCGGTCACACCGTCCGGCCACTGAGCGGACGGTCCCGGCCACCGGGGCCGACCCGCGACGACACCGCCGTACGGTGAAGGGCGGCGCCTTTCGGGGCGCCGCCCTTCACTGTGCCTGCGGTGCGGTCTACGGCTCAAACTTGTAGCCGAGCCCACGGACCGTCACCAGGTAGCGCGGCGCGCCCGGGTCGGGCTCGATCTTGGCGCGCAGGCGCTTGACGTGGACGTCCAGGGTCTTGGTGTCGCCGACGTAGTCGGCGCCCCAGACGCGGTCGATGAGCTGCATCCGGGTCAGCACGCGCCCGGCGTTGCGCAGCAGCATCTCCAGCAGGTCGAACTCCTTGAGCGGCAGGTCGACCTTGGAGCCGGAGACGGTGACCACATGCCGGTCGACGTCCATCCGGACCGGGCCGGCCTCCAGGGCCGCCGGGGTGACTTCCTCCGGCTCGCCGCGGCGGCGCAGCACGGCCCGGATACGGGCGACCAGCTCGCGCGAGGAGAACGGCTTGGTGACGTAGTCGTCGGCTCCTATTTCCAGGCCGACGACCTTGTCGATCTCGCTGTCCTTGGCGGTGACCATGATCACCGGGACGTTGGAGCGGCCGCGCAGCTGGCGGCAGACCTCCGTGCCGGGCAGGCCCGGCAGCATCAGGTCGAGGAGGACGAGATCGGCGCCGTTGCGCTCGAACTCGTCGAGTCCGTCGGGCCCGGTGGTCGCCACGGCGACCTCGAAGCCCTCCTTGCGAAGCATGTACGACAGGGCGTCGGAGAAGGACTCCTCGTCCTCGACGACGAGCACTCGGGTCACGGAAGGACCTCCGGGGCGGAAAGCGTTTCGTACGCGGTTGGGTCGGGGGGTGGAGACTGACCGTCCTCTTCGTCGAGGTCGGGGTACTGCTGAGCGCGGTCGCGGGCGGCACCCGCCTCCGGCAGTCGCAGGGTGAACGTGGAGCCCTGGCCTTCGGCGCTCCACACCGTGACCTCCCCGCCGTGCGAGGCGACCACGTGCTTGACGATCGCGAGACCCAGACCGGTGCCACCGGTGGCCCGGGAGCGGGCCGGGTCGACGCGGTAGAAGCGCTCGAAGATGCGCTCCTTGTCCTTGTCGGTGATGCCGATGCCCTGGTCGGTCACGGCGAGTTCGATCATGTCGCCGCCGGACGCGCTGATCCGGCGGGCGGCGATGCCCACGCGGGTGCGCGCCGGGGAGTAGTTGACGGCGTTCTCGACGAGGTTGCCGAGGGCGGCGGCGAGCTGCCCACGGTTCCCCCAGACATGCAGCTCGGCGGTGCCGCCCGCGGCCATGGTGATCTGCTTGGTGCCGGCCTGGTGGCGGCAGCGGTCGATGGCCTCGGCGACCAGTTCGTCGACCCGGACGGGCTCGGCGTCCTCCAGCGGGTCGTCGTTCTGCACCCGGGACAGGTCGATCAGCTCCTGGACCAGGTTGGTCAGGCGCGTCGCCTCGATCTGCATGCGGCCGGCGAACCGCTGCACGGCCTCCGGGTCGTCGGAGGCGTCCATGACGGCCTCCGACAACAGGGAGAGCGCCCCGACCGGGGTCTTCAGCTCGTGGCTGACGTTCGCGACGAAGTCGCGGCGTACCGCCTCGATACGGCGGGCCTCGGTGAGGTCCTCGACCAGGAGCAGCACCAGTCGCGATCCGAGCGGCGCCACCCGAGCGGACACCGCCAGGGCCTCGCCCCGGCCGCTCCCGCGTCTGGGAAGATCCAGCTCGACCTGGCGTATCTCACCGTCGCGCCGGGTGTCCTGGGCCATCTGGAGCATGGGCTCGACGGCCAGCTTGCCACCGCGCACCAACCCGAGGGCGTACGCGGCGGAGCTGGCCTTGACGACGGCGTCGGCCTCGT
This sequence comes from Streptomyces sp. NPDC004752, assembly GCF_053601275.1. Classification (NCBI taxonomy): domain Bacteria; kingdom Bacillati; phylum Actinomycetota; class Actinomycetes; order Kitasatosporales; family Streptomycetaceae; genus Streptomyces; species Streptomyces sp. NPDC004752. The sequence goes on from NZ_JBSGBN010000002.1 coordinate 125,749, forward strand.
CGAGCACGACGGCGGAGGAGCGGAGCACGGACAGCACGGTGTCCACGCCCGGCGGAAGCACCGGATCCGTGTGCAGGGAGGTCCGCGTCGGGCGCTTCTGCTCCCGCTCGCTCCAGCGGAACGCCAGCATGGCAATGACACCGGTGAGCACCCCGGCGATCGCTGCCGCTGCGGCGACCGCCGCGTTCACGTCCATGCATCCAGGTTAGGCATGGGGTACGACATGCCCACAGCCGTCAGCATGCGACCTCGAACACTCGTCGCCCAGAGTTCACCTTGCAGCCAGTATTGGTTCATTTGGGATGGCGGAAACGGACGCGTACGAGCCGGACCGTGAGAGCGTGGGGTTCGCACCGCCTGGTTTCACCACGGGCCCCGACCCCGGAAGCCCCCACCGACGGACACGTACGAGAGGGAACCCTGATGCGGGACGCGTACCACGAGGAACTGGACTCGATCGGCGACGGACTGGTGGAGATGGCCCGGCTGGTCGGATCGGCCATCGGGCGCGCCACGACGGCGATCCTCGACCGCGATCTCAAGCTGGCCGAGAGTGTGATCGAGGCCGACCAGAAGGTCGACGAACTCCAGCACGACCTGGAGGCACGGGCGATAGCCCTGCTGGCCCGGCAGCAGCCGGTGGCCACCGACCTCCGTATCGTCGTCACGTCCCTGCGCATGTCGGCCGATCTGGAGCGCTCCGGCGACCTGGCGCAGCATGTGGCGAAGCAGGCCCGGCTGCGCTTCCCGGACCGCGCGGTCCCGCACGACCTGCACGCGACCATCCTGGAGATGGGCCAGCTCGCGCAGCGGCTGATGGCGAAGGCCGCCGAGGTCATCATCACCAAGGACATCGACCTGGCGCTCCAGCTGGAGCAGGACGACGACGAGATGGACCTCCTGCACCGCACCCTGTTCCAGCACCTGATGGACGACCGCTGGAAGCACGGCATCGAGACCGCCGTGGACGTCACCCTGCTCGGCCGCTACTACGAGCGCTACGCCGACCACGCGGTGGCCGTCGCCAAGCGCGTGGTGTACCTGGTGACGGGCGAGCACGCGGACGAGCTGCAGCCGGACATCCAGCCGGTGACGGGGGTCGAGGGAGCGTAGCTCCCTGGGGGCCACGCGCCCCGGGGCGGCCGGGCCCGGACCGGCCCGGACGGTCAGACGGACGGTCCGAACGTCCGGGGGTCGGTCCTGGTTCGGGGATCAGTCCTGGTTCGGGGATCAGTCCTGGTTCGGACCAGGGTCCGGGTCGACGGGGCTCGCGGGGGCTCGAATGTTTCCGTTGTTGCCGCTTCGGGCGTGCCGGCGCCTCCGTGCGCCGTTGATGCGCCCGAGGGAACGGGCATGGAATGGGCGAAAGGCACCAGGATCCAGCCTCTAGCCTCCAGGAGGGACCCATGGCCGAATCCCCCGGCACCATGCCCGACCCCACGCAGGAACGCGAGACCGACCAGCCCGCCGAGATCAGGAACCTCCCACTCGTCGGCGCGTGCGGCTGCGGCTCGGGCTGCGGCTGCGGGTGTCAGTCGGGCAACCCCTGCCAGTGCGGCTGACGGCACCCGCCGTCGCCCCCGCTCGCAGCCCGGACGCCGCCCGACATCGTCCGGTCGTCGTCCACACGAAGGGCCCGGGTGAGATCTCTCACCCGGGCCCTTCCGGCGCGCTCTCGCCTTCGCCTCGGGTTACTTCTTCTTGCCCTGGTTCTTGACCGCCTCGATGGCTGCTGCCGCTGCCTCCGGGTCGAGGTACCTGCCGCCGGGGGTGAGGGGGTTGAAGTCCTGGTCGAGTTCGTAGGCCAGGGGGATGCCCGTCGGGATGTTCAGGCCCGCGATGTCGGTGTCCGAGATGCCGTCCAGGTGCTTGACCAGGGCGCGCAGGCTGTTGCCGTGGGCGGCGACCAGGACCGTGCGGCCCGCCAGCAGGTCCGGGACGATGCCGTCGTACCAGTAGGGGAGCATGCGGGCGACGACGTCCTTCAGGCACTCCGTCCTCGGGCGCAGCTCCGGCGGGATGGACGCGTAGCGCGGGTCGTCCGACTGGGAGAACTCCGCGCCGTCCGCCAGCGGGGGCGGCGGGGTGTCGTACGAGCGGCGCCACAGCATGAACTGCTCCTCGCCGAACTCGGCGAGCGTCTGCGCCTTGTCCTTGCCCTGGAGCGCGCCGTAGTGGCGCTCGTTCAGGCGCCAGGAGCGGTGGACCGGGATCCAGTGGCGGTCGGCGGCCTCCAGCGCGAGCTGCGCCGTGCGGATCGCGCGCTTCTGGAGGGACGTGTGGACCACGTCGGGCAGCAGGCCGGCGTCCTTGAGCAGCTCACCGCCGCGGATCGCCTCCTTCTCGCCCTTCTCGTTGAGGTTGACGTCCACCCAGCCGGTGAACAGGTTCTTCGCGTTCCACTCGCTCTCGCCGTGGCGGAGCAGGATCAGCTTGTACGGTGCGTCGGCCATGCCCCAGAGCGTAATCCACCTGTTCGGGCGCCCGCGGAAGTGCCCGGAAGCCGGACGATTGACGGCATCTGTTAATTGAGTGGCCCTCGCCGGAGGCGCTTTCGTAAGTTGATTCGTAAGTTGTGATCAAGGCTTGTGCCGCTTACATCCGGGGGGGTCCTTCCATGTCCGTCGCCGCGCTCAGACGCGCCGCCCGGGAGAGCGTCTCCGGGCTGCCCCGCGAGTTCTGGTGGCTGTGGACCAGCACCCTCGTCAACCGGCTGGGCGGCTTCGTCGCCACGTACATGGCGCTCTATCTGACCGTGAACGAGGGGTACAGCGCGTCGTACGCGGGTCTTGTCGCCTCGCTGCACGGGCTGGGCGGGGTCGTCTCCTCGCTCGGCGGCGGCGTGCTGGCCGACCGGCTGGGGCGGCGGCCGACCCTGCTCATCGCGCAGTCGGCCACCGCCGCCTCGGTGGCGCTGCTCGGGTTCATGCGCGACCCCGTCGCCATCGCCGCCGTCGCGTTCCTCGTCGGCATGGCCGCCAACGCCTCGCGGCCCGCCGTGCAGGCGATGATGGCGGACATCGTCCGGCCCGAGGACCGAGTCCGGGCGTTCGCGCTCAACTACTGGGCCATCAACCTCGGGTTCGCCGTCTCCTCCCTGGGCGCGGGCTTCATCGCCGAGGTCAGTTATCTGGCCGGCTTCCTGATCGAGGCGGGGATGACGGCCGTCTGCGCGGTCGTCGTGTTCGTCAAGCTGCCCGAGTCGCGACCAGTCCGGGTCATCGGGCAGAGCAGCAAGAGCCCCGAGGACGAGGTGAGTCTGCGGACCGTGCTGCGCGACGGGCGGTTCATGGCCGTCGTAGCGCTGTCCTTCCTCGTCGCGGTGGTCTTCCAGCAGGGCGCGGTCGGACTGCCGGTGGCGATGGGCTCCGCCGGGTTCTCGCCCGCCGACTACGGCACGGCGATCGCCGTCAACGGCGTGCTGATCGTCGCCCTGCAGATCCCCGTGACCCGCTTCATCGAGCACCGGGACCCGCGACGGCTGCTCGTGATCTCCTCGCTGATCGCCGGGTACGGCTTCGGGCTCACCGCGTTCGCCGGGTCGGTCGGCGTGTTCGCGCTCACCGTGTGCGTGTGGACGCTCGCCGAGATCGTGAACGCGCCCACCCAGACGGGTCTGGTGGTGCGCCTCTCGCCGGTACACGGACGTGGCCGCTACCAGGGCATGTACACGCTGTCCTGGTCCCTCGCGGCGCTGGTCGCTCCCCTGATGTCCGGCCTGGTCATCGACCGCTTCGGCGCGGAGTGGCTGTGGGGGATGTGCGCCGTCGTCGGTACGGCGGCGGCGCTCGGGTACGGGGTGCTGATGCGGCGGCTGCCCGCCGAGCAGACCAAGCCGCCCGCCCCCTCCCCCTCCCCCGCGCCCAGCGGCAACGGCAACGGCAGCGGCAACGGCAACGGCAACGGCAACGGCAACGGCAACGGCAGCGAACCCGAGGTTCCCGCGGCCTGACCCGGGACGGGACCGGCCCGCCTCACGGGTGCATGCGCGCCCCCTTCAGCACCTTGTCGACCGCGTTGCGCGGCCCGCACACCGCGAGCCCCACGAGGTCCAACTCCGCCGTGGGCACCGCCCGGACGGCCGCGCGGTTGTCCCGGTCGTTGCCCGTGGTGAAGAGGTCCGAGGTGAACACGGCCCGGGGCAGCGCGCGGGACAGGGCCCGGCCGTGGGCGGTGGCCAGCGTCTCCTTGGTGCCCTCGAAGACCAGGACCGGCTGACCGAACATCGGCAGGTAGGGCACGCCGTCCGCGTCCTCGTAGGACTCCCCGATCACCTCGGGCAGCCGCGCGCCGAGGCCGCTGACCAGGAACGCGGTGACGTTCAGGCGCTGCCGGGGCGCCAGGTCCGCGCGGAGCAGTACGGCGATCTTCGTGTCGGAACGGACGGGTTCCAGGCTCTGCGTGCTCATGCGCTGAGACTGCCGGGCGGCCCGGTATGCCGTCTTGTACGTTCTTTGCATGGCCGCGCGTCCGGAAGTCTCCGCCTGGCGCCCGCGCGTCCCGGGTGTCGTGGAGGTCTTCCACGCGCGTTTCACCGAGTACGCGTATCCGATGCATATCCACCAGGCATGGACGCTGCTGATCGTCGACGACGGGGCCGTCCGGTACGACCTGGACCGGCACGAGCACGGCACCCCGCACGACACGGTCTCGCTGCTGCCACCGCACGTCCCGCACAACGGCTCCCCCGCCACCGCGCACGGCTTTCGCAAGCGCGTCCTCTACCTCGACGCCTCGCGGCTCGGCGACGAGCTGATCGGCCCCGCGGTCGACGGCCCCGACCTGCGCGATCCGCTGCTGCGGCGGCGCGTCGGGCAGGTGCACGGCGCGCTCGCGCGGCCGGGCGACGAACTGGAGGCGGAGAGCAGGCTGACCCTCGTCGAGGAGCGGCTGCGGGCCCATCTGCGGCCCCGGATCGGCACGGCGCCGGTCCGGCGGGACCCCGCGCTCGCCCGGTCGCTGCGGGAGCTGCTCGACGAGCGGATCACGCACGGCATCGGGCTGGCGGAGGCGGCGCGGCTGCTGTACGCCCATCCCGCCCATCTGGTGCGGGCGTTCAGCTCCGCCTACGGGATCGCGCCGCACCAGTACCTGATGTCGCGCCGGGTCGAGCGCGCCCGCCGCCTGCTGCTCGACGGGCGGGCGGCGGGCGAGGTGGCATCGGTGACCGGGTTCTACGACCAGGCCCATCTGACCCGGCACTTCAAACGGCTGGTGGGCGTGACCCCGGGACGCTACCGGCTCAGCGCGCGCTGAGCATCGTACGGGTCGTACGGCTCGTACAGGTGGTGCGGCTCGTACAGGTGGTGCGGGCGTGCGACGCCCGTGGTGCCGTACGGCTCCGGCCGGGAGTGCGGGGCGCCGGGCCGAAGTCCCCTCCCCTGACACGAGTTCCCCGCGGCAGCTGTGGCGTGCGGTCAGTCGGTTGGACGCTGGGTCAGATGGGTGAACGCGTCCAGGTTCCGGGTCGATTCGCCCCGGGACACCCGCCAGGCGTACTCCTTGCGGATCGCGGAGGCGAAGCCGAGTTCCAGGAGGGTGTTGAAGCTGCCGTCCGCAGCCTCCAGGACCTGGCCCAGCAGCCGGTCGGTCTCCTCGGCGGTGACGGAGGACAGCGGCAGCCGGGCGGTGACATAGATGTCGCCGAGCGGGTCGACGGCGTAACTCACGCCGTACAGCTTGAGGTTGCGTTCCAGGAGCCAGCGGTGGACGGCCGCCTCGTTCTCGTCGGGGTGTCGGATCACGAACGCGTTGAGCGAGAGGGAGTGGCGGCCCACGATCAGCGAGACCGTCGTGGACAGCTTGCGGGTGCCGGGGAGCGTGACCACATAGCTGCCGGGCTCCGGGCTCTCCCACTCCAGTTCGGCGTCCTTCAGGGCACCCTCGATGGCCTGCGCCGCCCGCTGCTGCCGTGAATCCTCACCCATGGGGCGAGCGTACGTGACGGCGATGGGCCTGGGTCGCGGCCGTGTACACATCGGCGGTGGCGGCGGCCGCGCTGTCCCAGCCGAAGGACTGCGCGTGCCGGGCCGCGGCGGCGCCCATACGGGCGGACAGCGCCGGGTCCTCGGCGAAGCGGCGCAGCACGCGCGCGTAGTCCGCCGGGTCGTGGCCCCGCACCAGGAAGCCGGTCTCGCCGTCGCGCACCGCCACCGGAAGCCCGCCGACCGAGGCGGCGAGCACCGGCGTACCGGCCGCCTGCGCCTCTATCGCGACCAGCCCGAAGGACTCGCTGTACGACGGCACGACCAGGACCGAGGCGGCGCGGAACCAGTCGGCGAGCTGCTCCTGGCCGACGGGCGGGCGGAACCGTACGACATCGGCGATGCCGAGCCGGGCGGCGAGCTTCTGCAGCCCCTCCGGCTTGGCGAGGCCGCTGCCGCTGGGCCCGCCGACCACCGGTACGACGATCCTCGACCGCAGCCGGGGGCACTCGTCGAGAAGGACGGCCACGGCGCGCAGCAGTACATCGGGGGCCTTGAGCGGCTGTATGCGGCCCGCGAAGAGCGGGACCAGGGCGTCCGGCGGCAGGCCGAGACGGGCGCGGGCGGCGGCGCGGCCGTCGGCCGGCAGGAAGCGCTCCAGGTTCACGCCCGGGTGGACCACGGCGACCTTCGCCGGTTCGGCGGCGTAGTGCCGCACGAGTTCACCGGCCTCCTCGGCGGTGTTGGCGATCAGCCGGTCGGCGGCGACGACGATCTGGGTCTCGCCGATGACGCGGGCGGCGGGCTCGGGGGTGTCACCCGCGGCCAGGTTGGCGTTCTTGACCTTGGCCATGGTGTGCATGGCGTGCACCAGGGGCACGCCCCAGCGCTGGGCGGCGAGCCAGCCGACGTGCCCGGAGAGCCAGTAGTGGGAGTGGACCAGGTCGTAGTGGCCGGGGCGGTGGCCGGCCCATGCCTGCATCACACCGTGGGTGAAGGCGCACAGCTGGGCCGACAGGTCCTCCTTGGCGAGACCCTCGTAGGGGCCCGCGTCGATATGCCGGACGAGCACACCGGGGGCGAGCTGGACCGTCGGCGGGAGGCCGCTCGCGGTGGCCCGGGTGAAGATCTCCACCTCGATGTCGATCGCGGCCAGGCGCTGCGCCAGCTCCACGATGTAGACGTTCATGCCGCCGGCGTCGCCGGTGCCCGGCTGGTGGAGCGGTGAGGTGTGCACCGAGAGCATGGCCACGCGTCGGGGCCTGCGGTGCAGTCGCAGCCGCGGGGGCGCGGCCGGTGAGCGACGCCCGAGCCTGCTGACGTACTGGCTCACGTGGCGTTCCTCCTCGTCGCGGGCCTGCCGGTCGGATGCCGGTCCAATGCCGACCGGATGCCGGTCGGAGGACGCGGTGCGCCCTCCAAGGGGGTGCAACAGCGCAGGGGGCAACCGCATTTCCCGATCACTGAGCTTTACCCAATCATTGCCCGTGATCGCTCAACCGTTCGATACGGGAATGCGTCAGGAATGCGTGGAGCGCACGCGGGCGTGCTTGCCCTCGTACCCCTCGTACCCTCGTACGCATGACAGCCCGCGCCGCCCTCCCCCACTCTCGGCTTCGCTCGGGCGGGGGCGGCCCCACCATAGGAACGGTGACGCGCGGGACCACCCACCCGAACCGCCTGCGCCGCATGGACCGCTGGATCGCCGCCACGCACGGCGCCGAACTGCGGCGCGCCGCCGACCCGGTGGCCGTCGACCTCGGCTACGGGGCCGCACCCTGGACGGCCGTCGAACTGCTCGGCCGGCTGCGCGCCGTGGCGCCCCGCACGCGTGTGGTCGGCTTCGAGATCGAACCGGCCCGGGTCGCGGCGGCCCGGCCGTACGAGCGCGTCGGGCTGCACTTCCGGCACGGCGGCTTCGAGGTCCCCGTGCCCCGGCGCCCGCTTCTCATCCGCGCCGCCAACGTGCTGCGCCAGTACGACGAGGCCGAGGTCGCCGACGTCTGGACCCGGCTGTGCGCGCGGCTCGCCCCGGCCGACGGCCGCTCCCGCGGCGGGCTGCTCGTCGAGGGCACCTGCGACGAGATCGGGCGGCGGCACGTATGGGTGGCGCTCGGCCCGGAGGGCCCGCGGACGGTCACCTTCGCAGCCCGGCTCGGTTCCCTGGAGCGCCCCTCCGACCTCGCCGAACGCCTCCCGAAGGCGCTCATCCACCGCAATGTGCCCGGGGAGCCGGTGCACGCCTTCCTGCGCGACTTCGACCGCGCCTGGGCCGCCGCCGCGCCCTACGCCTCCTACGGCGCCCGGCAGCGCTGGATCCGGGCGGTACGGGACCTGACGGCCGACTGGCCGGTGACAGACTCGGCACCACGCTGGCGACAGGGCGAAGTGACGGTGGCGTGGGGGGCGTTGGCGCCCCGGGGCTAGGGGCTCCGCGAGCATCGCCGTTGCTGGGATCAGGGGGCTTCGGGGCTTCGGGGCTTCGGGGCTTCGGGGCTTCGGGGCTTCGGGGCTTCGGCGGCAGCCAGGCCGCCGAGGCCAGGGGTGTCGCGGGCATCGCCCCCGGAATGGGGTGGCGCCGTTTCACCATCCCCCGGCGTCCCCCGGCGTCGCTCGGCGTCGCGAGGTCAGCGGTGGTGACGACCTCGGGCGGGGGCCGGTGGCGACGGCCGACATGAACAGCCGGCCGCCGTCGCCAGGGCCTGCCGAAGGGTCTCGAAGGGCCGTCAGCACCACGCCGCCGGTGGAGAGTCCGGCGCGCACCGGGGCGTCCATGTCCCGCGCGCGGTTCGGTGCGCAGTTCAGCGTGCAGTTCGGTGCGCGGCTCGGTGCGCAGTTCAGTGTCCAGCTCGGTGTCGTCGGCGAGACGATCAGCACCCGCGTCAGGGCCACACGGCGAGGCGGTCATACGCCCCTCGGCGCGGCGAGGAACGATCTATGTGAGTCGTTCGTCACACATGCGGGAGATCGTCGTGACAGGACGGGAAAGAGGGGAGGACCCACCAAGTACCACCTCTGTCGCTTTACGCCGCGACATGGCACGATCCCCCAGGCACGTAAGTTACTGACGGTAAATCAGTTTGGGGGTACGGGTATGGGAACAGGCAAGCGCGGCCTGATCACAGCGGCGGCGGCCGTGGTCTGCGCGGTCACCGTACTGGCGGCGCCCGGCACGGCGTTCGCGAGCCCCTCGCCATCGCCGTCCCCCAGCACCTCACCGTCCCCCACCGCCTCGCCGTCGACCGCCCCGAGCCCGCCTCCCAACAAGGATCTGGAGGCCGTCCGCAAGAAGCTCGACAGCCTCTACCACGATGCGGCCGTCGCCACCGACGCCTACAACGCGGCCGAGGAAAAGGCGAAGGAGCAGTCCGCCGAGATCGTCGAGCTGGCCCGGAAGATCGTCCAAGGGCAGCGCAAACTGGACAAGTTGAAGGACCGCGCGGGCGCTGCGGCCCGTGCCCAGTACCGCACCGGCGGGTTGCCGCCGCAGGCCCAGCTGATGCTGAGCGACGATCCCCAGCAATTCCTGAGCGGCGCGGGACGGGTGCTCCAGGGCCAGCGGGCCACCAAGGGCCTGATCGGTGAAATGACCCGCGCCCAGCAGGACTTGGAGCAGTACGCGAAGGACGCCTCCACCCAGTGGGAGAAGCTGGATACGGGTCGCAAGGCGAAGGCCGCCGCCAAGAAGAAGATCAAGCAGCAGATCGCGGCCGCCGAGCAGCTGGAGTCCCGGCTGGCGAAGCAGGAGAAGGTGCGGCTGGCCAAGCTGGAGCGGGAGGCCGCGTACCGGGCGCAGACCGCCTGGCTCGACACCGGAATACTCAAGGAGGTCAGCGGCAAGGCGTCCACGCAGGGCAAGAAGGCCGTCGCGTTCGCCTCGGCCCAGATCGGCAAGCCCTACGAATGGGGCGCGGAGGGTCCGGACACGTTCGACTGCTCGGGCCTGACCTCACAGGCGTGGGCGGCGGCCGGCCGGCCCGTCCCGCGCACCTCGCAGGAACAGTGGAAGCAGCTCAAGCACATCGAGGTCAAGGACATGCGCCCCGGCGACCTCGTCATCTACTTCGACGATGCCACCCACGTCGGGATGTACGTGGGCGACGGCAGGATCGTCCACGCCCCCCGCCCCGGTCGGACGGTGACGATAGCGGGGGCGGGCTCGATGCCGATCCTGGGTGTGGTGCGACCGGACGCGTGACGTGCGGGCGGCGGGACATCGGGCGGGGGCGGGGGATGCCGGGCGGGGCGTCAGAAGCGGGCGTGACACGGGTCATGTGACCCACGGCACGCCCAACCTCCGGCAAACCCCGCCGGGACGTGAGCTTCGTCATTCGGCTCCCACCGTCGCCCTGTCCAACTGCGGTACGGAACGCGGCATATGCCAGTGGTCTGTCGTGGAGCGACGCGGCTCACCCCATTCCGTTGCGGTGGCCAGTACCGCTATGGTCCCCGTCGGGTGGGTCGAGGTCCCTCGCCCCGCCGTGCCCTCGGGGGGAGGGAAGGAACCCAACACGATGCCCGTACCCGTACCGCGACAGAGAGCCATCCCGGCCGTGGAGAGTGCTCAGGCGCAGGCCGGGTCGGCCGTCGGCGGCCCCCTCAAGGAAAAGGCCAACCGAAAGGACGCCGGCGCCCCGACCTCGGCCGGCGCCAACCTGACCCTGCTGCTGATCGAGGACGATCCGGCCGGTTCGCCGCTCGTGCCCGAACTGCTGGACTCGGCCGGCAAGCCGATCCGCGTCCGCACCGCCCGCAACCTCACCGAGGCCGGACGGCTGCTCACCGACGACGTCCACTGCATCCTGCTGGACCTCGCGCTCCCGGCACCCGGCCGGTCCGGCGACGGTGACGGTGACGACGACGAGTTGGCCGTGCTCAAGCATGTCCTCGAACTCGCCCCCCGGCACGCCGTCCTCGCGCTGACCGCGTCCGGCGACGCCGAGCGCGGTGCCGAGGCGGTGCGGGTGGGCGCCCAGGACTACCTCTTCCGGGACGAACTGGACGGGCGGCTGCTGAGCCGCGCCATCCGCTACGCGGTGGAGCGCAAGCGTTCCGAATCGGCCGAGCGGCGGCTCGCCGAGGGCCGGGTGCGCGCCCAGGAGAACCGCCGTCTGGAACGGGGCCTGTTGCCGACGCCCCTGCTGGACGGCTCGTCGCTGCGCTTCGCCGCCCGCTACCGCCCCGGCCGCTCGCGCGCACTGCTCGGCGGTGACTTCTACGACACCGTGCGCACGCCCGACGGCACCGTGCACGCCATGATCGGAGACGTCAGCGGGCACGGCCCCGACGAGGCCGCGCTCGGCGTGGAACTGCGCATCGCCTGGCGGGCGCTGACGCTGGCCGGACTGTGCGGTGACGAGTTGCTCGGCACGCTCCAGCAGGTGCTGGAGCACGAGCGCTCGGACGAGGAGATCTTCGCGACCCTGTGTACGGTGGACATCTCCCCCGACGGCCGCTGGGCGGGCCTGTGCCTGGCCGGCCATCCCTCCCCGCTGCTCGCCCGCCCGGACTGCCCCGCCCGGCTGCTGCCGTACGACAACAACGGCCCCGCACTCGGCCTGCTCCCCGGCGCCCGCTGGCCGCGCATGCAGATGGAGCTGGGCGCCGAATGGAGCCTGATGCTCTACACCGACGGCCTGATCGAGGGCCGGATCGGAAAGGGCGGGGAGCGCCTCGGGCAGGACGGGATGGTGAGCATGATCCGCCGCCAGTTCGCCGAGGGCCTGCGCGGCGAGCGTCTGCTGCGGGCCGCGGTCCACGAGGTCCGCGACCTCAACGGAGGGGAGTTGACGGACGACGTGGCCGTGGTCCTGCTGGACCGCGTCCCGTAGCCCCCGGCCGCCCGGCTCGCACCGGTCCCTCTTCCGCGGCGAGGACGCACGACGGATAGGGCGGGCGTGACGACTGAGGCGGTGGGGCGACTGCGGCGGCTGTGGTGTTCGTGGCGTTGTTTGTGGCGGGCGTGGCGGGCGTGCGCCAAGGAGTATGCATGGGCCATGGCATGCGCGGGCTATGACGCGCGGGGGTTATGGCAGACGTAGGCCGTGGTGCGATGGGGGGATGGCGGGCGTAGGCCGTGGCCCCGCGGTGGCCGTGGAGCGCGATCCGGTCGTGCGTCGGATCCGCTGCTGCCGCGAGCCCGTCGGCTCGCTCGGGGCTCGCACCCGCTTGCACCAGGCGGCGGGCACGCCGGTGCAGGCGCTCAGGGCCGTGGCGTGGTGCCTGGCGGTTATGGCACGGGGCGCTGTGGCGCGCCGCGACCGGGATGCTCGGCGGCCGGGATGCTCAGTGGCCGTTGTCCTGACGGCCGGGATGCCCGGCAGCTGCCGCCACGACGCCGTGCCGCTCGGCTCCCGCAATGCCGTGCCGCTAGGCCGTGCCGCAATTACGAGCTGCCAGGCCGTGCTCCCGGACGCGGCGCGGAGGTTCAGCGGCCGCCGTTGTACGGTCCGTACGGCCCGTCGCTACTGCTTCCACCGCGGCGGCGGCCCCAGCCGCTACCGCCCGACACCTGCTTGAGCGCGGGACGCACATCCACGATGTAGACGATGCTCGCGACCACACCGATGATCGGCAGGAACGAGAGGATCGAGAACAGGAAGCTCACCAACAGCGCGATGGCCAGGATGATCAGCCAGAACACCTTGTTCTGCTTGTCGGCCGCGCGGAAGGCGTCCTCGCGACGGAACGCCGCGTCGACCAGCCCGAACGCGGCGAGGGCCATCAGGACGCCCTTCAACAGTCCCAAGAACCCCGCGAAGCCCAACATCAGCATGTCGCCCACCGCCCGTTCTTTCCGACTCCTACGCGGCAACCGTACCCGTACAACGGGCCGGACACCCCAGGGGTGCCCGGCCCGTACGCGAGAACGCCCTTACTTGGCCGGCGGCGTGGTCTTCTTGACGGGGGGCTTGCGGGCCGGGGCCTGCTGGACCGGATCCCTCTGGACCGAGGTCTTCTGAACCGGAGCCTTCTCCGCGGGCGCCTTCTCCGCCACGGGCTTCTTCACCGGCGCGGGCTTCTTCACCGGCGCGGGCACGGTCCTCGCCTCGGCGGTCCTTGTCTCGGCGGTCCGCGCCGCGGCAGGCTTCGGCTCGGCGGTCCTCACTGCGGCGGCCTTCGGCTCGGCAGGCTTAGGTTCGGCCTTGACCGCCACCCGCTGCGCCTTCGGCTCGACGGCGACGGCCAGTTCCTCGATCTCCTCGGCGGCTTCGCCACGCCAGGTCTTCACGGCCTGCTCGCCGTGCTCGGCAACCTTCTCGTAGGTCTCCCGGGCCTTGACGGCGTACTCCGCGGCGACGCCGACGCTACGCAGGGCCAGGTCCTGAGCGGACTCACCGAGCTTCTTCAGATCGGCGTCGATCGTGCTGCCGAGCTTCTTCAGGTCGCCGTCGAGGCTGCCGAAGAACTCGTTGACCTTGGTCTGGAGGCTCTCCTGCGCTTCCTTGGCCCTGACCTGAAGGGTCTCCTGAGCCTCCTTGGCACGTGCGGCGGCCCTCTCCTGCACGGCCTTCGGGTCGGTGTTGCGCACGGCCTCGATACGGGCCGGGGCCTCCGCGCGTAGCTGCTCCACCAGTCCGGGCACCTTCTTGGCCTGCTGGATGGCCAGGTCGGCGGTGCCAGCGGCGAAGTACAGCGGGGTCGGGTCGCTGAGGGTCTTGCGCAGATCGTCGGTGATGGCCATGGTGAGGGTCCTCCCGGATTCACGTTCGGCTGAGGGTTTGTGTGGTCCGCGGCGGGGCGGCCGGTGCCCTGGTCCGGCTCAACCGGCCGTCCGCCGCGGGTCGGCGTTACTGCCGTCGTCCGTGTGGGTGTCAGGCACGGCGGTGTCGTCGTGCCCGCCGTCGTGGCCGTCGCTCTTGCCGACGCCCGCCTGCGCGTCCACCGCACCGCGGCCGGCTCCTTCGCCGCCGTCGGCGGCGCCGCCCACGCCTCCGAATCCGTTCTCCTTGCGGAAGGACTCGTAGATCTGCAGCAGCACCTGCTTCTGCCGTTCGTCGAGGGTGGGGTCGGCGAGGATGACGGCGCGCGTCTCCACCTCGTCGCGGTCCCGCTCGGCGTCGAGGATTCCGGCGCGGACGTACAGCGTCTCCGCGGAGATCCGCAGGGCCTTGGCGACCTGCTGCAGCACCTCAGCGCTCGGCTTGCGCAGCCCGCGCTCGATCTGGCTCAGGTACGGATTGGACACGCCGGCGGCGTCGGCGAGCTGCCGGAGCGAGAGCTGCGCGTTGCGGCGCTGCTCGCGCAGGTACTCACCGAGATTGCCGACGTTGAGCGATGCCATGCCTCCACCTTGCCCCCCTCCGCTAACAATTGCAAGCGCCCGCTTGCAAAAGTGCGCCGCACCTGCTCCACCTCACTCGGAGAGCCCCGGCGGCTGCTGTCCGTTCCCGGTGGAAGTGAGCGGTTCCCGCTCTATCTGATTGGCGAAGTGATCGGGTCCCGGTTGTTCTGATCAGCGGGACCCTGTTGGCGTCTCAGCCGGTCGGTGTGCCGACGTAGGTGTGGGTGCGGGTGTACGCGGTGAAGCCCAAGGACTCGTACAGCCGCTTGGGGATGGGGTACGCGGCGTCGCCACGGGAGTAGACGATGGCACGGTGGCCGCCTGCATCGGCGAAGGCGTGCAGCACCGCGATGCAGACGGCTCGGGCGAGGCCGAGGCGGCGGTGATCGGGGTGGGTGCCGACGGGTTCGAATTCGCCGATTCCATTTGCGGGGTCGTACCAGCCTTGGCAGTAGGCGACGACTTCCCCGGTGGGCGAGGTCACGATGAGATCGTGTTCGGGCCGGTAGGGCCAGGTGTCCCGCATGCGGGCGTGTCGTTCGGTGGTGATTCGGGTCGATCCGAAGGCGGCGCGGTGTGCTGCCGCCCGGCCTGCCACGTCGGCATGGTCGCGCTGGGGGTGGATCGAGTAGCCGTCCGGCAGGTGCGGGATGTCCGGCAGCTCGGTGAGGGGGCGGCCAAGGCACGCCATGAACGGGCCGTCGTCGGTCCGTGTGTATACGCGCTGCTCCAGTGCCTTGATCAGGTGTGGTTCGTTCTCGGTGACGTCGATGCTCAGCGGGCCGGGTGCCGTTTGTTCGGCCCAGGCGAGGACGTCACGGGCCAGTTCCGGGTAATCCGGGTCGACCTGGAGCATCAAGGTGTCGGGCAGTTCTAACCAGCCCCAGGCCAGCGTCTGTTCGCCGTGGGTCCAGACGGCTGTCGGGCACTGGTCGGCTCGGTCGAGGGCCAGGCACCAGTTCCAGGTGAGGTCGCCGATGTGGTGGTAGCCGATTGCCGGAAAAGTGCGAGTGGCCAGGCTCTGCATGGCGCGCAGTGCCTGCGGATCGAGGATCAGTCCTGCCCTCTCGGCCGGGTAGGTGATGAGGACGGGCTCCGGTGTACTCGCGCGTCCATGTCGGCCGAGGATGCTAGGGACCTGGAACGTTGCGTACATTCCGCTCGCTGACGTCGGACAGGAAGCGGGCCACGGTGCCGAAATCGGCGTCGTCGTGCAGGACAGTCAGTCCATGATGCACGGCGGTCGCACAGATCATCAGGTCGAGCGGCCCGGCCGCACCGAGGGCGCCCTTCTCCACGAGCGCGTACTGGGCTGTTTCAATCCAGTCCCACAACCTCTTCGGGAGAGGTACGTCGGGGTACAGATCGGTGAACATTTCCCCCATGGCCTCGTACTCCGCGGCGTTGCGCGCTGAGCGCCGGAACTCGGCTCTCTGGGGAGCGCACGACCCGATGGCCCGGAGGGTGGTGGTCTCCAGCCACGCGTCCCTCAACTGCTCCTCGCGGAGGAGGCGCCACAGACCCGAGGAGTCGAGCAGGTAGTGGATCACGCGCCGCCCTGCTTGTTCTCGACGCGGCGCTGCTGCCAGCCCTCGTAGTCCCACTGCTGGGCGGCGTGGAAGTGCTTGGCTACGAGCGCGGCCCGCTCATGGCGCTCGGCGTACTCGCGAAGGGCGGCATTGACCACGTCCTTCTTGGTGCCACCACCGGCGACACGCATGGCCTTCTCCAGCGCATCGTCATCAAGGTCGATCGTCGTCACGCTCATACTGGACTCCTTTATTCAAGGGCAATATCCAGTATATGCATCCACGGGGGGCATGCCTTGTCCCGGACCACCGACGCGTTCCGCCCCCCAGACCTCCTGTCGTGGTTCGCTGAACGCCGACAGACGAGGTCGTGGCTTCACCCCGGGCGGACTGCATGCCGTTCATTCGGACTCCCCACCCTCCCAGAGTTGCCAGAAAGCCCGGTAGTGCTCGACCCGCTGGAAGCCGATGCTGAGTCCGTCCTCACGGTTGAGTCCGGCAAAGTCGGCGTTCGACTTCGGGTGCGGTTCGAGGCCGGTGGCCTGCTCATAGAACGCTGCCAGAGCCAGCGGATCAGGGCAATCGAGCGTTATCGCAACCAAGTTCATCTGCGGCGGCATGACATCTCCGGGCCGATCGGTGGACTTTCGCGATGAACACCCTAGAGGCGGCAGCCTGCGGAAGGGCGGCGGGGTCGGGGGGCGTACGCCCGCCGGCCCCTGACGGCGGACGGTGTGTCAGGGGGCGGTGGGCGTCAGAGCATTCCTTGATCGGTTCGCGCCGGGTGGCGGGACGGAGACGCGCTCCCCGAACGGGTTCGGGGTGAGGACGGCCTCCGCGAGTTCCAGCGCGACGCGTTCGGCGTCGGTGAAGTAGGGGGCGTCCTGCCACGTCGCCACCGCGGTGATGCGCCGCTCCTCCTCCCCCGCCTTGCGCAGACCGTCGGCCATCTGGACGCAGTGGTAGGTGCTGCCGACGATCTGCGCGGCGCGGAGCAGCATCGGGGTGATGGCGGTCTGCGGAACCGGGCCGTTGCGGACGGCCTTGCGCACGGTCCCGGAGAGGGCGGCCAGGTCGGGGTAGAGCCCGGTGAGGTCGGGCAGGCGCGACCGGATCCCGTCCTGCTGGGATGCGGTGTCGCTGGTGGAGGTGGTCATGGCGGAGTCGCTCCTTCACGCTCTCGGTGGTGCCCGGTCGCCGGGGTGACCCGCGCTCCGGACGTCGTTCCACCGGTTCGACAACGCAGCGTCCCGGAATGTGAGGCGGCGCATCGGCGGCGCAGGTCACAGTCGCATGTCACAGATGGCTTGCGCTGTCCCGTCGTACGGGTGAGCACGGACGCCACGGAGGGAGTGCGCGCACCATGTCCACCCGATCGACATCCACCCGATCCACGCCACAGTTCGCCGCCCGGTCGCAGGTGAGCGGCGCCAGCTGATCAATATCGCCTATCGGATGCTCGGTTCGCTGGCCGACGCCGAGTACGCCGTCCAGGACGGCGTACTCCCGCTGGTACGCCATGTCCAGCCGGGAGCAGGAGGCCATCGAGTCCCCCGGCGCCTGGCTGACGACGGTGGCCAGCCGCGTCTGCCTCAACCAGCTCGGCTCCGCACGGGCGCGGCGGGAGCACTATGTGGGCGAGTGGCTGCCCGAGCCGCTGCCCGATCCGGCCGAGTGGAACGGCGGACGGACGGCATCGCCGCCGACCCGGCCGACCGGGCCACCCTCGACGAGTCGGTCGGCACGGCCTTTCTGGTCGTCCTGGACTCGATGTCCCCGGCCCAGCGCGTCGCCTTCGTCCTCCACGACGTCTTCCGGTACCCCTTCGCCGAGGTGGCCGGGATCGTCGGCCGTACGCCGGCCGCCTGCCGCCAACTGGCGTCCTCGGCCCGCCGCCAGGTCCGGGTCGCGCAGCCGTACTCCACTCCGACGGCCCGGAACGCCGCCGTCGTCAGGAACCTCAAGCGGGCCTGGGAGGCGGACGACATCGACGCCCTCGTCGGCCTTCTGGACCCGGAGGCCACGGTGGTCGGCGACGGCGGCGGCCTGGTGAGCACCCTGCGCCGCACGCTCCGGGGCAGCGACAAGATCGCGCGCCACCTGGTCCGCCTCACCGGCCGGCCGCGCGGCTCGACGAACCGGCGCCCCGCCACACCCGCCACACGTCACGACGCCGGCTGGCACAGGCCCGAACCAAGAGTGATCTACGTCACACAATGTCAGGGCGGTCGGTGGTGCGGTGTCTTGGGGGCGAAGCCCGAGCAACGGAGCAACAGGACAACGGAGGAGACGCCATGGTGGGGAACACCGAGGTGATTGTGATCGGTGGCGGATACGCCGGTGTCATGGCGGCCAATCGCCTGACGCAGCGCGACGACGTGACAGTGACCCTGATCAACCCGCGCCCGGCCTTCGTCGAACGGGTCCGTCTGCACCAGCTGGTGGGCGGGTCCGACGACGCGGTCGTCGACTACCGGAAGGTCCTGGCCGGCGGCGTCCGGCTGATGGTCGACGCCGTGACCCGGATCGACGCGGCAGAGCGCAACGTGACACTGGTGTCCGGCGGCACGATCGGCTACGACTACCTGATCTACGCGGTGGGCAGCGGCAGTGCCGAGCCGCGCGTGCCGGGAGCGGCCGAGTTCGCCTACCCGATCGCCGACCTGGAGGAGGCACAGCGGCTGCGGACGATCCTCGACGGCGCACCGACGACGGCCGCGGTGACGGTGGTCGGAGCCGGTCCGAGTGGCATCGAGACCGCCGCCGAACTGGCGGAAGAGGGCCGTACCGTGACCCTGGTCTGCGGCGGGCCGCTCGGCCCGTATCTGCACCCCCGGGGTCGACGCTCGGTCGCCAAGCGGCTGGCCGGGCTCGGGGTGACCGTGCTCGACGGCCCCGACACGAAGGTGACGGCGGTGCGGCGGGATGCCGTCCAGCTCACTGACGGCCGTACGGTGCCGAGCGCGGTGACCGTCTGGACCGCCGGGTTCGGCGTGCCGGACCTGGCCGTGCGCAGCGGGCTGAGCACCGACGCCGAAGGCCGACTGCGCACGGACGAGACCCTGACCAGCGTGGACGACGCGCGTATCGTCGCGGCCGGCGACTCGGCGGCACCGTCGGACCTGCCGTTCCGGATGAGCTGCCAGTCCGCGGTCCAGCTGGGTCCGCAGGCCGCCGAGACGGTGCTCAGCCGGATCGCGGGCAAGCAGCCCGCACCCGTCAGCGTGGGATTCGCCGGCCAGTGCATCAGCCTGGGGCGGAGCGCCGGCATCTTCCAGTTCGCCCACCGGGACGACACCGCGATCAAGCTCCACCTCGGCGGCCGACCGGGCGCGAAGCTCAAGGAACTCGTGTGCAGGAGCATCGTCTGGCAACTGCGGTACGAGGCGCGCAAGCCGGGTGTGCGCACCTGGTGGGCGAAGGACGACAAGCGCGGACAACTGCTGGAGGCCCGGCGCGGCAAGGCACCGGCCACCGCCGAACAGGCAGGCTAGTCCCCGGGCCAGGCTAGTCCCCGGGCCAGGCCAGGCACCGGGCTGGGCCAGGCACCGGGCTGGGCCAGGCACCGGGCTGGGCCAGGCACCGGTGGCCGGTCCGGCCTGCCGGGGCCGGATACGGGGCGAAGGGCCAGGTCCGGGGGCGAACGGCCGTCGGGAAATCACCCAGGGAGAAAGGACCTTGCTGTGGATGCACCGCTCGACGGCCTTCACCAACCGGGGCCGACCGAGAAGGCGGGAGGCCCGGAGCCGAGCGACCACGCCGCCGATCCGGCGACCGATGCCTTCCTCGCCTACCGCAACCTGCTCTTCACCGTCGCGTACGAGATGCTCGGATCGGCGGCCGACGCGGAAGACGTCCTCCAGGAGACCTGGCTGCGCTGGGTCGAGGTCGACCTGGAGCGGGTGCGCGACCAGCGCGCCTACCTGGTCCGGATCACCACCCGGCAGTCCCTCAACCGGCTGCGCACCATGAAGCGCCGCACGGAGGCATACGTCGGCCAGTGGCTGCCCGAGCCGCTGCTCACCGCGCCGGACGTGGCCGAGGACATCGAGCTGGCCGAGAACCTGTCGATGGCGCTGATGCTCGTCCTCGAAACGCTGTCGCCGACCGAGCGCGCCGTGTTCGTGCTGCGCGAGGCGTTCGGCGTCGGCTACGACGAGATCGCGGCCGCCGTCGACAAGAGCCCCGCGGCCGTCCACCAGATCGCCCACCGCGCCCGCAAGCACGTCGACGCCCGCCGCCCGCGCAACGTGGTCTCCCCGAGCGCCACCCGGGCGGCGCTGGACTCCTTCCTGCGCGCGCTCGAAACCGGGGATCTGCAGGGCTTCCTCGACGTGCTCGCCCCTGACGTCGTCATGGTCAGCGACGGCGGCGGCGTGAAGAGGGCCGCGCCGCGGCCGACCATCGGCGCCGACAAGGTGGCCCGTTTCATCGTCGGCGGCATCGGCAAGGCCGAGGGCACCCTCACCGCCGACCCCACCGTGGTCAACGGCAGCCCGGCACTCCTCGTGCGCGTGAACGGCGAGATCGACGGCGTCGTCGCGATCCGTGTCGAGGACGCCCGCATCACCGGCCTCTACTACGTCCGCAACCCGGAGAAGCTGACCCACATCGCATCCAAGACCCCCCTCACCCTGCACTGAACACCGACGGCACAACGGTCACATGGGCATCGGCCGAGCCGGGCCACATCGGCTGTCGGCTCGGGGCCGCTCGCCCGGGTCCTCACCGACGCCGTCGCCAGCGCCGACGGCTGCGTGGCGCGGGCCGCCGCCGTACGGAACCCGGCGGTGCCGTGACCCGGCGGTGGTCTGTCGGCTCCGGATCGTCTCTACGGCTTCGCCCGGCCCCGTCAATCCGGTTTGCGGGCCAGGAAGGTGGCGACGGTTCGCCGCGCGCCCTCGTCCGGTTCCTGGGTGAGACACGCGGTGATCCGCAGGCCGGCGTCGTGCAGCAGTCCGGCGATCCGGGACGGCGGCAGCAGATGGGACTCGTACGAGACCGGGTGGCCGCCGTAGGCCCGCGTCGGGCGCAGGCGTTCACCGTCGCCGACGTACCCGGTCAGCATCAGGTGGGCGCCGGGCGCGAGGGTGCGGTGGAACTCGGCAAACACGGTCGGCAGCCAGCGCGGCGGGGTGTGGTGGGTGGAGTAGTGGGCCAGGATGCCGCCGAACGCGTCGTCGCCGGTCGGCAGCGCGGTCATCGAGCCCACGGCGAACCGCAGTCCGGGATGGGCCTGCCGGGCGTGTCTGATCATCTCCGATGACAGGTCGACGCCGAACACGGGTACGCCCAGGTCGGCCAGGTGTGCCGTCACCTTGCCGGGGCCGCAGCCCAGGTCCGCGACCGGACCCCGCCGGGGATCCCGTACGAGTTCGGCGAAGGCGGCCAGCGTCGCGCGGTAGACGGGGTCCAGTTCGGTGGGTGCCTTGACGCGCGCGGCGTACTCCGCGGCGACGGTGTCGTACGACTCGCGTACGGAGGTGAGGAAGGCGGGCTCGGTCATACGGTGAATCTAGGACCGACCACTGACGGCGTCCGGGCCGCCGCCCACCGAGTGCTCAGGCCGTCGCGGTGTTCAGCCACTCCCTCAGAGCGGCTAGGTCCGCGTCCGTGATCCCGTACCTGTGCTCGACGCGGTGGAGGAGCGCGGGTGCAGGGTGCCGAGTGGCGACCCACGCCCGGTCGGCCTCGGTGATCTCGTCGTCGACCCACACGAAGGGCCGGCCGGCCGCCCAGTCGACCAGGGGCCGGGTCTTCCAGTGCAGCAGGGCGGACGGCTCGTCCTCGTCGGGCCATTCGACCACCGGCAGCGGGGGCAGTCCGAGCCACGGCGCGACACAGGTGTTCGCGTCGTCCATCCAGGTGGTGGCCCACACCAGCTCGCAGCCGAGGGCCGCGAGGCGGGGGCCGAGCATGGGATCGATGCGGGCCAACAGCGGGTGCTCGGCGGCGGAACCGGACGGTACGGACCCGGGGGGTACGGACCCGGGGAGTACGGACCCCGGCCGCGCGGTGTCCGGCCGCGCGGTGTCCGGCCGCGCGGTGTCCGGCTCGTACTCGGGGTACGGGGTGGGCGCCCCGAACGGGAGCAGCGTCCCGTCGATGTCGAGGAAGAGAAGCATCACCCCAAGGATCGGGCATGGAGCCCGGTCCCGGCGAGCCGCGTCTCGGAGCGGGCGTCTCGGAGCGGGCCTGAAGCCGGTGGTGGGGCGCGGGTGGGAGAGGGTAGCCTCGCTGGTATGACTGCCGGGTCGGCCTTGGGCCGTGAGCGAGTTGGGTGCCCGGCCTCTGAGTGAGGCCGCAGGTCCCCCTGGCCGACAGAAGCCGGGGGAGGGCGAGGGGCCCGCCCGCTTCCTTCTCTGCACCACACCAAACCCCTGTGGAGAAGGAAGAGAGAAGAAAGCGTGCCCCACGACTTCAACCAACGGATCATCGAAGAGTTCCGCACCCACCACGGCCGCCTGAGCGGGCCGTTCGAAGGCGCCCGGCTGCTTCTGCTGACCACGACGGGCGCCCGCACCAACGCCCCGCACACCACCCCGGTCGGTTACCTCCCGGACGGCGGCGACCGGGTCCTGGTGATCGCCTCGGCGGGCGGCTCCCCCAGACACCCCGACTGGTACCGCAACCTCCTCGCGCACCCCCGGGTGACCGTCGAGAGCGGAGTGTTCACCTACGAGGCGGAGGCGGTCGTCCTCAGCGGTGAGGAACGGGACGCGGCCTTCGCGCGGGCGGTGGAGGCCGAGCCGGGCTGGGCGGAGTACCAGGAGAAGACGGACCGGGTGATTCCGGTCGTCGCCCTGCGGGAGATCGCCAAGGCCGGGCCGCCCGAGGTGAACGCCACCTCGCCGGGCGAGGCGATCCAGCTGATCCACGACGTCTTCCGGCGCGAACTCGCCCTGATCCGGGCAGAGTTCGACCAGGGGAACGGAGCCACGCTGGGCGCGCAGCTGCGGGTGAACTGCCTGACCCTGTGCCAGGGTCTGCACAACCACCATCAGGGCGAGGACCTCGGCCTGTTTCCGCACCTCGCCGACCGGCACCCCGGCTTCGCGTCGGTCCGCGAGCGGCTGACCCGTGAGCACGAGCGGATCGCCGAGCTGGTCGAGGAGCTGCGCCGGGCGGTCTCGACGCGGGAGCCCGCCGCCGCGCGGGCGGAGGTGATCCGCCTGACCCAGGAGCTGGAGGCCCATCTGGCCTACGAGGAGGAGCAGTTGCTTCCGCTCCTCAGCCCTCCGGCGGCCTGACCCCGGCCCTGCTCCAGGCCGCGGCGGCGGACGCCGGCGGGCGACCGTCGCCGCGGTCACCGCGCGGCTCCCCGACCGCGCCGCTCCCCCGGCCGCGCGGTCCCGGAGTCACGCCAGGGCGCGGGCGAGGTACGGGTTCGCGGTGGGACGGGTCGGGAGGCCGAGGGAGCCGGTCGCCGCCGCCAGTGTCATGGCGTAGGAGTCCACGGCCCGGCGGACGTTGGGGGCGTCCAGGCTCGCGCCGGTCACCAGGCGGTCGAGGTCCACATACGCCGACCGTACGATCTCGATCCACCGGTACACCCGCCAGTCCCGCCGCCAGTCGACGGTGTGCCGCTCGGGCAGCCGCTCCTCCCAGCGGCGGAACATACGGTCGCGGATCTCCGGCCGGGTCGGGGTGAGATGCATGTGCCGGACCAGGTCGTAGAGCGGGTCGCCGACGACCGCCATCTCCCAGTCGATGAGGGTGAGCGCCAGCGCGTCCTCGCGGCGGACCAGGTTCCAGGGGTTCAGGTCGCCGTGCAGCAGGGCGGGCTCCCGGTGGCTCACGGTGTGCCGGGCCAGGATCTGCCGGAGCCGGGGGGCGTCGGGCAGCCCGAGCAGCCGGGCGAGCTGCTGGGACTCCTTCGGCAACTCCCCCACCAGGAGGACGAGTTGTTCACACAGCCAGCTGTAGAACCGGCCCTCGCCTGCGGCCGGGTCGAGCGCCTTGTAGTTCACCTGGGTCAGGGCGCCGAGCTGGTCCACGAGCCGGTCCGCCTCGTGCGGCAGCAGTCCGTGCACGGGGTGGTTGGGGGGCCGGCCGGTGCTGCGCGGTCCCTCGTACGTGTGGATGGCGAATCGTTCCCCCTGGTAACCGGTCCCCAGGGCGAGGAACTTCGGGGCGGACACCCCGACCCGGGACAGTTCGATGGCCCGCAGGACGGCGTGCTCGCTCAGGAAGCCGCGCTCGCGCCGGCAGACGTTGGCCACCTTGCGCCGCACCACGACGGGGAAGTCGATGCCCGGCACCCGCACCACCGAATTGAGGTGGCCGGTCCCCTTGAAGACGCGACTGGCCGGCGCGGCGCCCTCCGCGAACAGGGCCGGGCGCACGGCCGAACGGGGGAAGTCAGGGTGCTCCGGCGCCCGCAGGTCGGGGTCCCAGTCGCTGACCTTCGCGGACAGGCCGAGGCCGCCGTTCCGGGCGGCCCGCCAGCGAAAGAGGATCCGCTCGATCTCCCGCTCGTCCGGCACATTGCGGAGCCTGAGCGGTTCGGCCGCCGCCTCCAGGGCGCGGCGCACCGCGGCGGTCGCCTCGTCCAGGCTCTTCTGGTCGGGCGCGCCCTGGAGCCGGTTGGCGGCCCGCATCACGTCCGGGTAGACGGACTGCGCCCGTTCGAAGGCGAGATAGTGGCGCAGGTCCTTGCCCAGGCCGGACACGGCGGCCGGGCGGATCAGCCGCATGGCGTCCGCCCAGGCGTCGATCACCTCGCCCCACTGATGGGCCGGGTACTGCATGCGCACCAGATGCGTGGCGAGATCGTGCAGGGGGTCGCCGTAGGTCGCCAGTTCCCAGTCGACGCAGATGAGGGGCGGGAGCCCGCTGTACGACATGATCAGGTTGTCGCGGTGCAGATCGGCGTGGAGCAGGCTGAACGGCCGGCGGGCCATGGCGGGGACCCGTTCGGCCAGCCGGATCAGGGCGTCCTCCGGAATGCCCAGCGCGGCTAGCAGCCCACCGAATTCCCGCCAATTGGGCTGCCTGATCTGCCGGTCCGCCAGGTGCGCCAGTGTCTGCAGGAAGCCTTGGCTGTCCTTGTCGTTGCGCGGCCAGACCGCCGGCAGCGGCGGCAGCGCCTCGCGCCGTACCTGGGCCATCTGGGCGAGCAGGCCGGCCAGCGCCTTGATGAGCAGGGTGTCGACCGGCTTGCCGTTGTCGCACACACTGGAGAGCGGGATGCCTTCGACATAGCTGTGGATGGCGTAGCCGTCGCCCTTGGCGAGGCACTCCGGGACGTGCGGCAGGACGCCCCGGAGCGCGTCCAGGATCTCCGCCTCGTCCTGCCAGGTCCTGATCACCACGGGCAGCGCGTCGGCCCGGCGGATCCGCACGGTCACGGAGGTGCCGGCCTCCCGGCCCAGCAGCCGCGACACATCGTCGGCCAGTGGCAGGACGTAGTTCTGGTTGTGGTGTCCGCTGCTCGCCTGTCCCAAGTCGGCGGCCCGGTCCACGAAGACGCCGATGGCGTCGGATCTGGCGCGTTCCCCGAAGTGCCGATGGGGAAGAGGGGGTGCGCCCACTGGCCGCTCCGGGTGACTCGCAAGAGAGAGAAAGGTACGTCAAACAGTAAATGTGGGGGATATCGGGCACGACCGGAGACAGATGTGAGTACGCACAACGGGTGGTTGGGGTGCCACTCTTCTCAGTCAGGTCGTTCGGGACGGTCGGTTCGCCGCCCCTCGGACGACGGAGCCGTCGTCCTGCGGTGCGCGAATGGTAGCGCACCCGGCCGCCCCCGCCCGGCAGCGCCGCCGCTATGCGGCGAGCTGGTTCCAGACCGAGTCGAACCACGACTGCATGCTGGCCACGAACACCGAGCCCGAAGAGTTCGGGTCCGCGTCCGTCACATGGTGGGTCAGGGTGGCGCCGAGGCCGAGGACGTCGAGGGCCGTGATCACCTCGCCGGTGTCCAGCTCCATCTGCCGTTCGATCACGTCGTACATGCCGTGCAGCGCCTCGGTGCCGTTGAGCAGATAGAGCTTGAAGGCCGGCACCAGCGGTACCTGGCGGATCTGCACGTCGACGGAGCGCACCAGTTCCTCCGTCGACAGGTCCTTCACCAGGCCGCGCAGCGAGTCCGTGTGGCGGCGACTGATGGCCGCCAGACGCACCCTGGGGCGCTCGTCGGCCGGATCGTCCTTGACCCGCGGATACGGCAGCGACAGCCCTTCGGAGGGCAGCAGCATGCGCAGGGCGATGCGCTCCGGGTGGATGAAGCCGCCGCGGATGCGCTCCACCTGGAGGCGGATGTGCGCGTCGAGCGACTCGGACGTCAACGTGTAGACATCCAGGGTGACTTCGGGCCTTTCGAATGCCTCGCTGATGAGCGGGCCGAGCGTCACGCCCCGGCTGGAGCGGGTGGCCCTGGGCGTCGGGGAGTGGATGCGCTGGGTCTTGGCCACCCGCCAGCCGCTGCCCTGACGGGACGCGATCCAGTTCTCGTCGGCCAGTTCCCGCAGCGCCCGTTGCACCGTGTCCCGGGAGACCTCGAACTCCTCGGCGAGGTCGCGTTCCGACGGCAGGAAGGAGCGCAGCGGATAGGTGCCGTCGGTGATCCGGGTCCGCAGTTCGACGGAGACCCGCTGGAACTTCCGGCCTCCGCCGCCGTCACCGGTGTGTTGCGCATCCACGAGTCGACCGTACCGCTTTCCTGCCACTGACAAACCAATTCCCGCCCAGGAAGAGCGGTTTGGCCGGTTGGTTAAGCGATCAGCCGACCGGGGCAGACCATCATCAGGCAACCAGTCCAATTGGACTGATCATGGATGGCACGCCGAAACTGGACAGGGGGTGGTGGGCATGCTTCTGCCTCAGATCACCGGGGCGCTCCTCGAAGTCTTCCTCGGCATCGCGGCGCAGGCGAAGCTGGGACTCGTGGGCGTGGTGCTGCTGATGACGGTGGGTGTGGGCATACGGGCGCAGCGGGTGGGGCTGGCCGTCGGGACCGCGCTGGTGTTCACCCTGCTGATGACTCAGGCATGAGCGCGTACCAGGGTCAGGAGCGTCGACAGCGAGTGCACGACGGCCGTGGCGCCCGCGTCGCGCAGGCTCTTCTCCTTGCGGTCGTTACGCGCGTAGCCGAGGAACGGAACCCCGGCGGCGTTCGCGGCGGCGAGGTCCGAGGGGGTGTCGCCGATCATCAGGGCCGCCGCGGGGGCCGCGCCCATCGCGTTCAGCGCGCGGTTGAGGCAGTGCGGGTCCGGCTTCAGGTACTTGAGTTCCTGGGTACGGCCGTAGATGTGCGGGACGAAGCAGGAGGTGAGGCCGCGGCTCAGCAGGTATTCACGCACCACCCGCGGGGAGTTGTTGCTGGCGATGGCGAGCCGGGAGCCGACCGCCGTCCAGGTGCGGATCAGCGGGTCGGCGTACGCGGTGGGCATCGCCGTGGCCGTGGCCCGCAACTCCTCCTGGGTGAGACGTTCCTCAAGCTCCGCCACCAGATCGCTGCCGGGGTGCCTGCGGTCCACGGCGCGCAGCACGACGTGCGGATCCAGGGACTCCCGTTCCGGCTCCGTGAGCAATCCGTGCAGGCCACGCCCCTCCAGCCACTCCACGAGGTCGACCGCCACGCGCTCCGCCGTGTGTCCGGCGAACAGCCGGCAGATCGGTCCGTCGAAGTCCCAGAGCACGACGCGGGCGCGCGCGATCAACTCCGTGAGGTGCTCGGTCTCGTCCCGGGTGGCGTCCTGGGCGGCGTCCCTGATCCCGTCCTGGGCGGGGTCCCGGTTCCCTTCCAAGGCGGCGTCCCGGATCCCGTTCCGGGTGTCGTTCACGGTCTCAGCTGTCACCGGTTCGGTCTGTGTCGTATCAGAAGTCACTAGGAGAGTGTCAGGTCCGAGGTGATGGTTTCCCAGAGGGCGTCGAACCACTTCTGCGATTGCTCCACGAACGCGGCGTCCCGCTGCCCGGCCCGCTTCTCGAAGGAGAAGAGCACGGACTTGGAGCCCAGGGTGTCGTACATCTCCAGGGTTCCGCTGTCCGTGGGCTCCTCGCGGCGCGCGACCATGTAGTAGCCGATCAGCGCCTCCGCACCGTTGAGCAGGTACAGCTTCACCGGCGGGGTGAACGGCAGCGCCCGGAACGTGACATGCACTTCGACGTCGTGCGTGGAGCGCAGGGCGTGCAGGTTGTACGTCAGCACCTGGCCCTGGGCGTTGCGCATCGCCAGCCAGCGCTGGTGGACCGGGTCCTCCTCGCCGCGCCCCTCGACCGGGACCGGGAAGGCGAGGTTGATGTCCCTGGACGGCAGCAGGATGCGTACGTCGAGCCGCTCCGGGCGGATGCGGCCCTCGTGGATCTGGCGCAGCGGCTCGCTCATCGCCAGCATCAGGGTCTCGGCGGTGAGGCAGACCGCGTCTATGCGCACACGGGGCGCCGAGAACGCCTCCGCCAGCCGGGGGCCCAGTCCGACCATGGTCGGCTGGGGCTCGTCGCGCGCGGGCGCCGGCTCGGCGATGCGCGGCGGGCTGCCCTTGCTGACGTTGCTGAGCAGTCCGTCCTCCTGGAGCACGCGCAGCGCCTGGCGCACGGCGCCGCGCTCGACACCGAATTCCTCGGCCAGTTCGGCCTGGGTGGGCAGGCGGTCGCCGGCCTTCAGCTCTCCGACGCGGATACGTTCCCGCAAGGTGTCGGCGATCTCCTGGGGAGTGAGCCTTCTGCTGCCGTTCACTGCCACGTTCTCCTGGGTCACGACCAAACGTTACAACTTCGAACTATCTGGCGGGAGTTGCTGAGAAGTTGTTTATGGATAGTAGCCAAGTGGGGACAACCTAAGCATAGTTGGTTACCAACTTTCCCAAGTTGGCGAAAGTTTTGCTTCCTGGCAGCCCGAAGGGGGAACCGCTGTGCCTGCCCTCGCCCTCGTCTCCGCCGTCTTCGTCGTCGGCTTCGAACAACTCGTTCAGTGGAAGTACGGTGCCATCGGCACGGTCGGACTGCTGCTGCTCACCATAGGCGTCAAGGCGAAGAGCCCGGCGGTCAGCTCGGCCGGCGCGGTACTGCTCGCCGTCCTGTTGACCGGACCCGCTCTATGACATCAGCTGCAACTCCGAACTGATCGTCTCCCACAGCGCGTTGAACCACAGATGGGACTGCTCGACGAACGTCGTGTCCCGCGTCCCGGCCCCCTGCTCGAAGCCGAACAGCATCGACCGGGTGCCGTCGGAGTCGTACATCTCCAGTTGCTCGTGCTCGATCTCCCGCTCGCGCCGGGACAGCGTGTAGTAAGCGAACAGCGCCTCCGCGCCGTTGAGCAGGTAGAGCTTCACCGGCGGGGTGAACGGCAGTGCACGGAACGTGACTTGCACATCGATGCCGTGCGTGGCGCGCAGCGCCAGCAGATTGTGCTGCAGCACCTGGCCCTGCGCATTGCGCTGGGCCAGCCAGCGGCGGTGCAGCAGGCCCGCGGCCGATGCCTCCACCGGGGCCGGGAAGGCGAGGTCGATGTCACGGCTGGGCAGCAGAACACGGACGTCGACCTTGGCCGGTTTCAGTCGGCCGGCGTGGATCTGGCGCAGCGGCTCGCCGATCGCGAGCGTGAGCGAGACGGAGGTCAGACACAGGGCGTCGATCTCGACGTGCGGGGCCGCGAAGGCGGCGGCCACCCGGGACGCGAGGGCCACCATGGTGGGCTGCGGAGGGGCCGCAGGACCGGCCGGGGCGCGGCCGGGGCCCAGGTCGGGGGCCACGGTGGCGGGTGCGCCCTTGGAGACGTTGGTGAGCAGGCGTTCCGACTGCAGGATGCGCAACGCCTGCCGTACGGCACCGCGCTCCACGCCGAACTCGTCGGCCAGCCTGGCCTGCGTGGGCATGCGCTGGCCGGGGCGGAGCACGCCGGACCTGATCCTGGCGCGCAACTCGTCGGCCACCTCGTGGTGTGACTTCTGTGGCCGCTGTGACCTCTCCCGCTCAGTGACGGGGGCGTGTTCCGGGTCCACATGGAAACCCTACAACTTCCCGCCATCTTTCGGCAGTTCATGGGAAGGTGGTTATGAGCCGCTTCCAAGCGGAGATAAGCACAGTGAAGTTGGTGGCCAACTTAGGCAACCTGGTCATACGTCCCGGTGGTTGGCCGACTGGGCTCCCTTCCGGAGGGGAGCCGGGAGCCTGGTCGGTCCGGCTCGACCGTGTTCGAACCGCCGCCGCCGGAGCACAGCCACAACTGAACACCGACAACTCCACAGCGACAACTGAACATCGCGGCTCAGCAGCCGTATGCACAGTCACAACTGAACAAGCTCGCTACGGATGATCACGGTCGGCCGACAGGAAGGAACATCAGAAGAGGTCCGGGCACCACGGTCGCCCGGGCGTGTGCAGCAGGGCGTCGGCCACTTGGGCGGCGCCCTCTCGTACTTCCCGGATCCGGCCCAGTGCCAGCAGCCGCGCGGCCGACTCGTCACCGAGCCACAGGGTGGCCAACTCGGCTATGTCCAGCGTGAGTTCGGCGTCGTCGTCGGTCGGTGCGCAGCTCGCGCCGGCCGGTGAGGCGGCCAGCCGGTACCGGCCGCCGGCGAGACCCTGCCGGTCGACGACCTCCAGCACCAGGGTGCCGGTGCCGTCGTACGTACGGGCCTCCAGCGCCCGTACGACGTCCAGGATGCGCACCCACAGCCAGTCCGACTGCGTCGTGACCTGGGCCGCGCGCGGGTCCGGCAGCAACAGCGGGAGCAGGTCGTCCGGCCCGCGCCAGCCGCTCTTGACCTTGGTGATCCAGTCGATCGAGCACAGGTAGTGCCACAAGGCGCGCTCGGCCGCCGAGGTCGAGGCGATCAGCCAGTTCACGTCGGCGGTGTTCTGCGGCTGCTTGCCGCGCCAGGTGTCGTCGGCCTGATACGAGACCAGGCCCTCCAGGGCGCCGGAGGCGGAGCGGTAGGCGGCGTAGAACGGCTCGGTCCAGTCGCCGAAGCGTACGGCGCCCGTGTTGATCTGCCACCACAGGTCGTCGCGGCTCACCGCGCCGGGCTGGGCGCGGCGTACCCGCTCGTGCAGCTCCGGTCCCGCCTTGCGGACCTCGGCCGCGTCCAGCAGGTCGATCCGGCCGCCGTCCGCCGGGCCCGACCAGCGGGAATCGAGGCCGGTGCGCGGCACGTCGACGGTCCACTGGGTGGTCCAGGTGGCGGGGCCGAAGCCGTAGCGGCCGTAGATCGGGTACTCGGCCGCGACGAGCGTGGCGACGACGTCACCGCGGTCCTTCGCCGCCGCGAGGTCCTGGCTCATCATGCGGGTCAGCAGGCCGCGGCGGCGGTGCGTGGGCGAGACGGTCACATTGGAGATGGCGTCGGCGGGGACGGTGGCACCGCCGACCGCGGTGATCTCCTGGGCGAAGGAGCGGAACGTCGCGACACAGCGGTCCCCGTCGAAGGCGCCGATGAGGCGGCCGGGGACGAACTGGGAGCGGCGGGCCGCCACCTGTTCCGGGTTCGGGGTGGGCGGACGTAGAAAACCGGTGTTCAGGGCGCGGTACCAGTCGGGCAGCTCGGCCTCGGTGACGGGGCGGACGTCGGTCATGGGGCCACGGTAGGTGCGGTGCGGTGTGGTGTCTCGGCATTTTGCTTGCCCCACCACCCACCCGACTCGGCCCCCACGCCCGCACCCCCACGGGGCTCCGCCCCGGACCCCGCCGACACGCACGACCGGGCCGCCGCGACCGGGGGCAACGTCCCGAAGCCTGTCGGCTCGGGTCGGCCGGGGTGCCGTCCCCCGCGGGGCTTGGGACTGTCGCCAAGGCGATCACGGCACCCCGAGGGCGGAAACCCGGTCGTCACAGCAGCAGGTCGTCGACCTGGGCCTCGCCCTCGCGGTAGCGGCGGGCGATCTCCGCGCTGCAGTCGTCCGCGGTGCCCTGGAGGTGGTGGCGGCGACGGGACGCCTGTCGCTCGTATCGGACGAGACGGCCCATCGCCGTGCTGAGTTCCCGGTCCGTGCGGGCTTCAAGGTCGGACAGCTCGACCTCGGCGAGCATGTCGGCGGCCAGCCGCCGGTACTCCTCGCCGTGCGGCGTGCCCACCGTGACATGGCGAGCCGACGAGCGGTGCCGGGCCGGGGCGTCGGTGAGGATCTCCGGGAGGCGGTCGACCACGGAGGCGGCCTCGGCCGCAGCGACGGACGCCGGCCCCCGGCGGGCCAACTCCGCACGCAGGATGTCGATCCGGCCCTGCAGCAGCCGCCGTACGTAACTGAGGTCCGCCTCGTCGCGCTGGGCGTCCCGGCGCAGGGCGCGCAGTTCGGGCAGGCTCAGCAGGGTCAGGTCGCGCTCCGGCGCATCCGGGGGCAGCGCCGGGCTGTCGCTGCGCTGCACGGGCGGCCGGTGCGTCTCCTGCCCGCCCGCGAGGGCGGCCGCGATCGCACCGGACGGCTGCCCGATACTCGGTGTGCTCATGTACCTCTACGTCCCCTCGACCGGCATACGGGAGCATCGTGCCACCCCAAGCGGCCGCTAAGCGGCCGAGTGCCCCCGAACAGCCCCAGATGGGCGGTTAAGGAGCGAAAATCGGCCTGCCGACAAGTCCTTTCGGCCCACTCGCCGACCGGCGCCGGGCACCCGGCATCATGGTCGGCATGCGTGCGGTGGTGCAGAGGGTGGACGGCGCGAGCGTCGTCGTGGACGGCGAGACGGTCGGGGCGATCGAGGGCGAGGGGCTGTGCGTCCTCGTCGGAGTCACCCATGAGGACACCAAGGAGAAGGCGGCGCAGCTCGCCCGCAAGCTCTGGTCCCTGCGCATGCTGCACGACGAGAGGTCGTGCAGCGACATCGACGCCCCGCTGCTGGTCATCAGCCAGTTCACGCTGTACGGGGACGCGCGCAAGGGGCGTCGGCCCACCTGGAACGCGGCGGCTCCCGGTGATGTCGCCGAACCGCTGGTGGACGAGGTGGTCGCCCGGCTGCGTGCCCTGGGCGCGACGGTGGCGACGGGCCGGTTCGGCGCGCAGATGCGGGTCTCGCTGACGAACGACGGCCCGTTCACCGTCCTGTTGGAGATGTAGGCCCAGGGGGCAGGGGCCAAGGGGCAGGGCCAGGGGGCTCCCCCTCCTGGGGGCCAGAGGTCTCTCTTCCCTCCCCCGGGGGTCTGTCAGGGCTCGACGACGGTCTCCTGGGCCGCCGCCGTGTCCCCGGCCATCAGCCGCGCGTCCACCGGCACGTTCCGCTTGACCAGGGCGAGGGCGACCGGGCCCAGCTCGTAGTGGCGCACGGACGTCGTGACGAAGCCGACCTTGCGGCCCTCGGGCTCCTCGTCCGCGAGCCGGATCTCGGTGCCGTGCGGGGGCAGATGGACCTCGCTGCCGTCCAGGTGCAGAAAGACCAGGCGGCGCGGCGGCTTGCCCAGGTTCTGCACCCGGGCGACGGTCTCCTGGCCGCGGTAGCAGCCCTTGTGCAGATGGACCGCGGAGCCGATCCAGCCCAGCTCGTGCGGGATGGTGCGGTGGTCGGTCTCGAAGCCGAGGCGCGGGCGGTGCCGCTCGACGCGCAGCGCCTCGTGGGCGAGCATTCCGGCGGGCGAGCCGGCCTTCTCGGCGTACGACTCCAGGTCCGCGCGCGGGAGGAAGAGGTCACGGCCGTACACCGTCTCGCGGACCACGACGCCGTCCGGGGCCTCCGCGATCGAACCGGCGGGCAGGTGGACGACGGCGAAGTCGGCCGTCCGGTCGGCGACTTCGACCGGGTAGAAGAATTTCATCGATTCCAGGTACGCGACCAGCGCGTCCTGGGTGCCGGGCTCCACGTGGGCCCAGACCGTGCCGCCGTCGTCCACCAGGTACAGGGCGTGTTCAATATGGCCGTGCGCGGACAGGATCAGCGCCTCGGTGGCCTCGCCCGCGGGAAGGTCGCTGACATGCTGGGTGAGGAGGAGGTGCAGCCAGGTCAGCCGGTCCGCACCGGAGACGGTCACCACTCCGCGGTGCGAGAGGTCGACGAATCCGGTGCCGTCGGCGAGGGCGCGCTGTTCACGGAAGAGGTCGCCGTAGTGGGCGGCGACGCCTTCGTCCACGCCCTCGGCGGGGACGGCGCCGGGCAGGGACAGCAGAGGGCTCTTCATGCGACAAGCCTACGACTCGGTACTTGAGCACTTGAGGGAGCAGTCGCGGCACCGGCCGAAGATCGCGAAGTGCTTCATGTCCGTGTCGAAGCCGAAGTTGGCGCGCAGCTTGGCGGTGAACTCGGCGGCGACCGACACATCCGCCTCGATGACGTTCTGGCAGTCCCGGCACACCAGATGAATGTGGTGGTGGCGGTCGGCGAGATGGTAGGTGGGGGCTCCGTGCCCGAGGTGGGCGTGCGAGACGAGACCCAGCTCTTCGAGCAGCTCCAGGGTGCGGTAGACGGTGGAGATGTTCACCCCGGACGCGGTCTTCCGCACTTCCGCGAGGATGTCGTCGGGGGTCGCGTGTTCCAGGGTGTCCACGGCTTCGAGCACAAGTTGCCGCTGCGGCGTCAGCCGGTAGCCACGCTGCCGTAGGTCGCTCTTCCAGTCGGTGCTCACCACATGGCCAGTCTAGGCCGGACCGAGCGGCGTCATGCCTCGGCCGACAGCACACCCGTTCAGCGAACCGTCGACGAGCATGCTGCGGCACTCGGCCGGACGGGCGACGCGATCGGTACTGTCGACCCCAGCACCGGCCTTCGATGCGGAGGAAGCCCCATGACCGCTCAGTATCCGGAATCGCGCCTTGAGCCGCTGATCCCGATGCCTGCCCTCAGCCCCGAGGCGCTGCGCACCGCGGTGGAGAGGCTGACGCCGAGCCGCGTGCCGGCGTTCGTGCAGGATCTCGTCGAGGCGACGACCAACGCCCAGCAGACCCAGTCCCTCGCCCCCCTGCGCACCTTCGTCCATACCTGGGGCGTGTTCGTCGCCGTCCAGCGCCGCCCTTCCCGCGCAGCGCGACTGCGCCACCTGGAGGAAGTGATCAGCGCAGGAGTGGAGGACCCGACGGAAGCAATCGCGGAAATTCGGTCCATCCACGCCGCGGCGGAGGCGGAGGCCGGTCTGTGAGCGACTGAAAGGGGGACTGCATCTACCTCTTCGACATCGTGTGGAACGGGTGAGCGGGACCTACTTGAAGAAAGCGATTCCGTCGTCCGGGAGGTCGTCCGGGAGCGCCTTCGCCCAGCGCTCGACCTCCTCGGCGGTGACGACCTTCTTCAGGTGGGCGGACATGTACGGGCGCAGCTCGACCTCGGGGGTCTGCTTCTCGCCGACCCACATGAGGTCGCTCTTCACATAGCCGTACAAGCGCTTGCCGCCGGTGTACGGGCGGGCGCCGGCGGTCCGCGCCACCGCGTCCGTGACGAGGTCGATCTGCGGCTTCTTGTCGGCCAGCTCGCCGTACCAGATCTCGATGACGCCGTCGTCGCGGGTCATGGTGACCTCGACCCTGCGGTCGGCGTCGATCCGCCAGAAGCCGGACTCGGACTCCAGCGGGCGGACCTTGTTCCCGTCCTTGTCCAGCACCCAGGTGTGGGACTGGTACTCCAGGAAGTCCCGGCCGTCGTGGCCGAAGGTGACCTCCTGGCCGAAGTTGCACTTCTCGGAGCCGGGGAAGTCGTGCACGCCCGCACCGGCCCAGTCGCCGAGCAGGAAGGCCAGGGGGACCAGGTCCTTGTGAAGGTCCGACGGGATCTCGATCATGAGCGGTGGTTCCTGGATCGGTTCTTGTACGGGCTCAGCGCTGACCCTGGTACAGCTTCTTCACGGCCAGCCCGGTGAAGGCGAGGACGCCGACGCAGACCAGGACCAGCAGGGTTGAGAAGAAGAACTCCACGGGTGCTCCTTGAGCGAGGATGGGCATTCAGAGCCGGGGCAGCCCCAGCTTACGTCAGCCCTCTTTGACACCGTCGAGGCCACCGTCGAGGGAGCTGATTACGATTCGGGTATGGCGAAGAAGCTCGTGATCAAGGTGACTGCGGGGGCCGATGCCCCCGAGCGGTGCTCGCAGGCGTTCACGGTCGCGGCGGTGGCGGTGGCCAGCGGGGTCGAGGTCTCCCTGTGGCTGACCGGCGAGTCCTCGTGGTTCGCGCTGCCGGGCCGGGCGGCCGAGTTCGAGTTGCCGCATGCCGCGCCGCTGCCCGATCTGCTGGAGTCGATCCTGGCGGCCGGCCGGGTCACCCTGTGCACGCAGTGCGCGGCCCGCCGCGAGATCACGGAGAAGGACGTCATCGAGGGCGTACGGATCGCGGGCGCGCAGGTCTTCGTCCAGGAGGCGCTGGGCGAGGACACCCAGGCTCTCGTGTACTGACGGACCCGCGTTCATCGAGAACCCGAGTCCACTGGGAAACCCCGCTGACACACCCCGCGTCCCGACGGCACGGCTCTTCCGGCGGAGCGCTCAGTGACGTTTCTTGCCGTCCAGCTCGTCCCACCACTCGTCGGACTGCGGGTCGCCCGAGGGGTCGTCCCACCAGCGGTCCTCGGGGCCGCGCCGGTTGGCGACCATCGCGGCGACGGGCGGGATGACCATGGCCACGATGCACAGTCCGACGGCCGCGGGCACCGACCAGATGCGCACGACCCCCCAGGCCAGGACGAAGAGCGCGATGCAGACGCCCATCATGGCGAAGTACACGTGACGCCGCCGTGCGTACATAAGTCCAGGGTAGGTCCGGACGGGCCGGAGGACCGCGCCCGGGCGTCCAACCCATGGGGCGCGGCCCTCCGGCCGTTCCGTGGTGCTGCTCAGACCGCGATCGCGACCTCCGCGAGGCCGCCCTGCTGGGCGACGACGGTGCGGTCGGCGGTGCCACCGGGCACCAGGGCGCGGACGGTCCAGGTGCCCTCGGCCGCGTAGAAGCGGAACTGTCCGGTGGCGGAGGTCGGGACCTCCGCGGTGAACTCGCCGGTCGAGTCCAGGAGCCGGACGTAGCCCGTCACCGGCTCGCCGTCGCGGGTCACCTGGCCCTGGATCGTGGTCTCACCGGGCTTGATCGTCGAGGGGTCCGGGCCGCCGGCCTTCGCTCCACACATACTGCTTCTCCAGAGGTCTGAGATCTGAGGTCTGAGGGTCTTGAAAGGTCGGCCGGGTCGCCTACTTGCCGGCGCCCAGCTCGATCGGCACGCCCACCAGGGAGCCGTACTCCGTCCAGGAGCCGTCGTAGTTCTTGACGTTCTGGACGCCCAGCAGCTCGTGCAGCACGAACCAGGTCAGCGCGGAGCGCTCACCGATGCGGCAGTAGGCGATGGTGTCCTTGGCGAGGTCCACGTTCTCGTCGGCGTACAGCTCCTTCAGGTCGTCGTCCGACTTGAAGGTGCCGTCGTCGTTGGCGTTCTTCGACCACGGGATGTTCTTGGCGGTCGGGACGTGGCCGGGGCGCTGCGACTGCTCCTGCGGCAGGTGCGCCGGGGCGAGCAGCTTGCCCGAGAACTCGTCGGGGGAACGGACGTCCACGAGGTTGTACGAGCCGATGGCGGCCACGACGTCGTCGCGGAACGCGCGGATCGACCTGTCCTGCGCCTTGGCCTTGTAGTCGGTCGCGGCGCGCTCGGGCACCTCGGTGCCGTCGACCAGCTCGCGGGCGTCCAGCTCCCACTTCTTGCGGCCGCCGTCGAGGAGCTTGACGCTGTCGTGGCCGTACAGCTTGAAGTACCAGTACGCGTAGGACGCGAACCAGTTGTTGTTGCCGCCGTAGAGGATCACCAGCGTGTCGTTGGCGATGCCCTTCGCCGACAGGAGCTTCTCGAAGCCCTCCTGGTCGATGAAGTCACGGCGGACCGGGTCCTGGAGGTCCTTGGTCCAGTCGATGCGGATCGCGTTCTTGATGTGGTTCTTCTCGTAGGCGGACGTGTCCTCGTCCACCTCGACGATGGCGATTGCCGGGTTGTCCAGGTTCTCCTGGACCCAGTCGGCGTCGACCAGGACGTCGCTGCGGCTCATGCTCTTTCTCCTCCGGGGCAGTTGCGGCGGGGCGTGCGAGTGCGTGGGGCGCGGGCTCCCGAGGGGAACGCGCACGGGTGCCCTGAGCTGGGCGGCTGGAACGCGGAAGTCGGGCTTCCGCTCAGAAGGGGCGACAGAGCATGGCGGCGACGCGGCACAGGTCTACTGCCCGCCGCTTCGTGAGGTCCGCCTGTCGCTTCATGGCGTCGATCGTAGGGACGGACGGGCGGGCATGTCACCGGTGTGTCGCATGATGAGATGCGATCGTCCACGATGCGGGATAAGTGGAGGGTGCGGGTCGCGGCGGCCGGGCCCGCGGGCGTCCGCGCCCCGTGCGGCATCTGCGGTGCGGACTGGGCCGTCTCGCCTGTCGGACGCCGTGGCCGTCCGTCGGGTTGCCTCTGGGGCCCGTGGCCGTGACCGTCCGTCGGCCGTCCCTGGCCGCCCGTGGCGGCGCGCCTGTCGGCGCGCTGTCGGTCCTACCCGGCCAGCCGGACGTTCGAACCCTTCACCGTGATGTCGACGCCGTCCGGCGCCGCCTGCACCTTGTCCAGCTTGATGCCACCGGGCAGTTGGTCGATGGCCTGCTGGAAGTCGGTGATCTCCCGGACCCGGTCCTCGGCGATGTCCACACCGCCCAGCTTGGGCAGGGTGTCGGCGTGCACCCGCACCGTGTTGCCCTTGACGGTGAGCGTGCTGAGCACGGAGACGGGGTTGGGCAGCTTGGCGCCGAGGACCGTGGCCTCCACCGAGACCTTGATCTTGCCGTTGCCGCCGTCGGAGAGGCCGATCACGCGGGCGGTGACGCCGGGGGCGACCTGGGTGGGGTCGGACTTGGCCGTCTTCAGCAGCTGGTCGTAGGCGATGGTCGCGGTGCCGTCGGCGGTCGCCGCGGTGGCGGAGCCGAAGTCGCCGGAGAACTCGACGCCCTTCATGTGCGCCTTCAGGTCGTCGATGCGGATCGTCCGGCCGTCGGTGCCGGTGGCGGCCTGGTAGTCCTTGATGCCGACCTCGATGTCGTCCAGCGAGCCGCCGGCGAGCTGGGTGAGGAAGGGGAAGCCGTTGATCGACACGTCCGGGGTGGCGGACAGGTTCTCCGTCGCCTTGAGCTTGTCGGCCGCCTCGCCCTGGGCGAAGTGGACCGCGACCCGGTCGGCGATCACGAACAGACCGCCGACAATCACGACGACGATCAGAAGTATGCGCAGTGCACGCATGTGCTCCCCCACCTAGGCAGTCGGCAACGCAGCCACGGTAACGCCGGGCGGGGCGGGTCCACGGTTTTTGTCGATCACCTGTGACGTGTGCGGTCAGCCCAGGGCCCGGCCCAGAATCCACACCACCGGCGCCGCGGCCGACAGCGGCAGCGCGACGCCCGCCGTGAAGTGCACGAAGCGGGACGGGTAGTCGTAGCCGGCCACCCGGTGCCCGATCAGCGCGCACCCGGCCGCCGCCGCGCCGACCAGGGCGCCCTTCGCGCCGAGACCGGTCATCCCGCCGACCGCGATGCCGGCGCCCGCCGCCGCGAGAATCGCGACGACCACGGAGGCCGGGGTGGGCAGCGGGAGCGCGCGGGCCAGGACCGCCACGGCCACCGCGGCGGCACCGACCGACACGGTGTGCGGGTCGGCGCCCAGGTAGCCCGTCGCGATGACCGCGAGCGCGGTGGCGGCGACCGTCGCCATCAGCCCGTACATCCGCTCGTCCGGGTCGGCGTGCGAGCGCAGTTGCAGGATCAGGGCGAGCAGGATCCACACGCCCAGCGGACCGAGGATGGCCGCGGGGGCATTCTCACGGCCCGCGACCAGCAGCGTCACATCCGCGGTGAGCGCTCCCGCGAAGGCGAGCGCGATGCCCTGCCGGGCGGGCCACATGCCGTTCAGCCGGAACCAGCCCGCCGCGGTCACGGCCTGGAGCACGATCAGCGGCATGACCAGGGCGTACGAGCCGACCGCCGCCGTGCCCGCGAGCAGCAGGCCGAGCAGCGCGGTGAGCGCCGCGGGCTGCATCCCCGGCTCGATGATCGGGGAGCGGCCCTCCAGGCGGGCCCGCTGGGCGTCGGTGATGCGGGAGTTTCCGGCGAGGGTGGCGGGGCCGTAGGTGGGCCCTGTCGTCTCCGCGGCGGGAGCCGGGGCCTGGGCCGGAGACGGGGGCTGCGCCGGTGCCGGGGTCTGCGCCGGTGCTTCCGACGCCACGGGCGCGTGGGGCGCGGCGGGGGCGGCGGCCGGGGCGGCGTAGCCGTGCGACGGCAGGTAGGCGGTCTCCTCGGCCGACGTCAGCGGCGCGTGGACCTGCGTGTCCCAGGTCTGCCCCTGCCACTGCTGGGTGAACTGCGGGTCGTAGCCGGAGTGGGAATGGCCGGACTGGTCGTAGCCGGACTGCCCGTACCCGGACTGCCCGTACCCGGAGTGGTCGTAGCCGGACTGCCCGTGCCCAGACTGGTCGTACCCGGACGGGTCGTGGCCGGGCTGTGCGGGCCACGCCTGCGGGGTCTGGTGCCCGGTCTGGTGCGGCTGCTGCTGCCGGTTCGGGTCGTACCCCTCGTACGCACCGCCGTCATACGGCTGCTGGGTCATCGCTCACCCTCCTGCGAATGGCGGGAGCACCTCGACCGTGCCGCCCTCGGCCAGCCGTACCGTCTCATGTCCGCGGGTCCCCACGGGGTCACCGTCGATCAGGAACGAGCACCGCCGCAGCACGCGCGCCAGCTCGCCGGGGTGTCGCTCGCGCACCACCGCCAGCGCCCCGGCGAGGGTCGCCGCGTCGCAGACCTCCTCGGCGACCCCGGCCGCGGCCTTCGCGGCGGCCCAGTAGCGCACCGTGACCTTTGCCATCTCGTCCTCAAGTCCGTGGGTACGTCAGTACGTACGCCAGTACGCCAGTACGTACGTCTCGATACGTCAGGCTAGCCCGCCCGGGAGGCCGCCCAGTCCCCGATCCGGCCCAGCAGGGCGGCGCCTGCCGCGTGCTCGGCGTGGCCCATGCCGGGCTCCAGCCACAGTTCCCCGTGGTCGGCGGAGGCGGCGGCCAGCATCCGGGGGTGGTCGAGCGGGAAGTAGCCGTCCCGGTCGCCGTGCACGATCAGCAGCGGGATCGGCGCGATCCGCGGGACCGCCTCCACCGGCGACAGCGGCACCGGGTCCCAGTCGCGGTGGTGGATGCGGGTGCGCAACCCATAGCGGCCGACCAGGCGGCCCTCGGGGCGCGTCACCAGCCAGTGCACCCGGCGCATGGGCGCGGTGCCCCGGTAGTACCAGCGGGCCGGGGCGCTCACCGAGACCACGGCGTCGGCGCCCGGGTGCAGCGCCGCGTGCCGCAGCACCACCGAGCCGCCCATGGAAAACCCGATGGTGACCACGCGCGTGTGCCCGAACCCGCGGGCCCACTCCACCGCGGTGGCCAGGTCCAGCACCTCCCGGTCGCCGACCGTGGAGCGCCCGCCGGACGCCCCGTGACCGCGGAACGAGAAGGTGACGACCGCGCCGTGCCGGGCGAGGGCCGCCGCGACCCGGCGTACATGCGGCCGGTCCACGTCCCCGGTGAAGCCGTGCGCGACCACGAACGCCAGGTCACGGGAGAGTGGCGCGGAGGCGTCGGATACGGCCGCGCCCGGGTCGTACACGGAATCGAGGGAAATCCCGTCGGCCGTGCGCAGAAACGTCCGCTGAGGTGCGCGTCTGCCCGTCTCACGGTGCGGACGAATACCGGAACGTGCCAGATGACCTGCCGAACCGTTGCTCATGTCGGCTATTCTGCTGGGCAGAGGACTCGGGCAGCGCCGCCCCCGGGTCCTTTCGTGCTTTCGGAAGCGTTGTATACGAAGCGGGAAACCGCGGGTGTACGGGGCCTTCGGGATCGCAGAGCAGTTCCGTACCGCATACGTCCTCGCGGGGACCGAGGAGGAACCAGGCATATGAGTTCTCTGCTGCTCCTGACCAACGCCCTCCAGCCGTCGGCGGAAGTGCTCCCCGCCCTCGGACTGCTGCTGCACAACGTGCGCGTGGCCCCGGCGGAGGGACCCGCCCTCGTCGGCACTCCCGGTGCCGACCTCATCCTGATCGACGGACGACGGGACCTCCCCCAGGTCCGCAGCCTGTGCCAGCTGCTGCGCTCCACCGGGCCCGGTTGTCCGCTCGTCCTCGTCGTCACCGAGGGCGGCCTCGCCGCCGTCACCGCCGACTGGGGCATCGACGACGTACTCCTGGACACGGCCGGCCCCGCCGAGGTGGAGGCCCGCCTCCGCCTGGCCATGGGTCGCCAGCAGCTCGTCACCGACGACTCCCCGATGGAGATCCGCAACGGCGACCTGTCGGTGGACGAGGCGACCTACTCCGCCAAGCTCAAGGGCCGGATCCTCGACCTGACCTTCAAGGAGTTCGAGCTCCTGAAGTACCTCGCGCAGCACCCGGGCCGCGTCTTCACCCGGGCCCAGTTGCTCCAGGAGGTCTGGGGCTACGACTACTTCGGGGGCACGCGGACCGTCGACGTACATGTACGGCGGCTGCGCGCCAAGCTGGGCCCGGAGCACGAGTCGCTGATCGGAACCGTCCGGAACGTCGGTTATCGATTCGTTACTCCCGAGAAGGGCGACCGCACTCCCGAGAAGGGCGACCGTGCCGCGGACGAGGCGAAGGCCAAGGCAGCTCGGCCAAAGTCGGAGGATGCGGACACTTCGGCGGTCCTCGGCGGCACCGAGGTCAGGGCCGAGGCATAGCCGGGACCCGGGCGGGGCGTCGGGTGCGCACAGGCAAGCCCCGACAGGGGCTGCCGCGGCCCTGCCCAGCACGGATCTCTCCGCGTAGACTCCGCGCGTGGCCAAGGTGACTCGGGATGACGTGGCGCGGCTGGCGGGCACTTCCACCGCCGTGGTCAGCTACGTCATCAACAACGGACCCCGGCCGGTGGCCCCGGCCACGCGCGAGCGTGTCCTC
This sequence comes from Streptomyces sp. NPDC004752, assembly GCF_053601275.1. NCBI lineage: Bacteria > Bacillati > Actinomycetota > Actinomycetes > Kitasatosporales > Streptomycetaceae > Streptomyces > Streptomyces sp. NPDC004752. The sequence continues at coordinate 168,296 of NZ_JBSGBN010000002.1, forward strand.
GCGGCGATCAAGGAACTGGGGTACCGGCCCGACCGGGTGGCCCAGGCGATGGCCTCGCGCCGCACCGACCTCATAGGACTGATCGTGCCGGACGCGCGCCAGCCCTTCTTCGGGGAGATGGCCCACGCGGTCGAGCAGGCCGCCTCCGAGCGCGGAAAGATGGTCCTCGTCGGCAATTCCGACTACGTCGGCGAGCGCGAGGTCCACTACTTGCGGGCCTTCCTCGGGATGCGGGTCTCGGGTCTGATCCTCGTCTCCCACGCGCCCAACGACCTCGCCGCCGCCGAGATCGACGCCTGGGACGCCCGGGTGGTGCTGCTGCACGAGCGGCCCGAGGCCATGGACGACGTCGCCGTCGTCACCGACGACCTGGGCGGCGCCCAGCTCGCGGTGCGCCATCTGCTGGAGCACGGGTACGAGTACGTCGCCTGCATGGGCGGCACGGCCGAGACTCCCGCCGTCGGCGACCCGGTCACCGACCACGTCGAGGGCTGGCGGCGCGCCCTGAACGAGGCCGGTATCCCGACCGAGGGGCGGCTCTTCGAGGCCCCGTACAACCGCTATGACGCCTACCGGGTCGCCCTGGAGATCCTCTCCGGCCCCGACCGGCCGCCCGCGATCTTCTGCTCCACCGACGACCAGGCGATCGGCGTGCTGCGGGCCGCGCGCGAGCTGCGTCTGGACGTGCCGGGCGAGCTGGCGGTGGCCGGCTTCGACGACATCAAGGAGGCGGCCCTGGCCGATCCGCCGCTGACGACGGTCGCCTCGGACCGGTCGGCGATGGCGCGGGCCGCCGTGGACCTCGTCCTCGACGACGGTCTGCGGGTGGCGAGCTCGCGCCGGGAGCGGCTGAAGATCTTCCCGTCCCGGCTGCTGCTGCGCCGCTCCTGCGGCTGTGCGTGAGGTCTCCCAGGCGTCCATGAGGGCTCACTGAGAGCCGCCGCCGAGCTGCGAGAACCGTCTTTATATCGGGCAAACGCGGTTCTGCCGGGCTTCTCAGGGAGCACTCAGGAAGCTCTCATGGTGGCGGGACAAGCTCTATGGCATGACCGAGAGCTTCCGCCGCAGCGGCACGTACGAGAACCCCCAGGGTGACGGCTACCAGGGCGCGTACCCCCGGCAGCAGCACGCCTCCTCCCCCGTGAACCCGGAGTGGCCGCCCCCGCCGGTCCACCGGCCCGCGGAGCCGGTCTCCGTCGAGCCGGGCACCACCGTGTGGCCGGGCGGCGAGGCCGCCGCGACGACCGCTCCGCTCGCCGCCGACGCCGGTCAGGGCGGTGCCGGCGGGCACGGCGGCGGAACCGCTCTCCTTCCGACCGCACCGGGCGGCGACGGCGCCGCGCCGCACGATCCACACGCCCCGCACGCTCCGCACAGGAAGCGCGCCCGGGGCCCGATAGGGCTGCTGGCCGCCGTGGCGATCGTCGCCGCGGCCGTGGGTGGCGGCACGGCGTACGCCTTCCAGGAGCTGACCGGCAAGGACTCCGCCACGGTCGGCAGTGCGGCCACCCATGTCGTGCCGTCCAGCAAGAAGGGTGACGTCGCCGCCATCGCCGCCGCGGTCAGCCCGAGCGTGGTCGAGATCAACGCGACGCTCGCGGGCGGCTCGTCCACCGGCTCCGGCGTGATCATCACCTCCGGCGGCGAGATCATCACCAACAACCACGTCGTCTCCGGCGCCTCGTCGATCAAGGTGCGGACCAGCGACAGCAAGGAGTACACGGCCGACGTCGTGGGCACCGACAGCTCCAAGGACCTCGCGTTGATCAAGCTGCGTGACGCCTCCGGGCTGAAGGCCGCCGCCCTCGGCGACTCCTCCGGGGTGCAGGTCGGCGACACGGTCGTGGCGATCGGCTCCCCCGAGGGCCTGACCGGCACCGTCACCAGCGGCATCGTCTCCGCCCTGCACCGTGCCGTGACCGTCTCCACGGACGAGAGCCAGGGGCAGGGCCAGGGCGACGGCCGGTGGCCGTTCCAGTTCGGCGGCCAGGACTTCAACGGCGACACGGGCTCCTCCACCACCACGTACCAGGCCATCCAGACCGACGCGTCCCTCAACCCCGGCAACTCCGGTGGCGCCCTGATCGACGCGAGCGGCGCCATCATCGGCATCAACTCCGCGATGTACTCGGCCACCGACTCCTCGTCGTCCTCGGACGCGGGCAGCGTCGGCCTCGGCTTCGCGATCCCCATCAACACCGTCAAGTCCGACCTGACCAAGCTGCGGGCCGGCGCCACCGGCTGAGCAGGCCGGAGCCGCGAGCGCGCGGCGCACCCGCAGGAGCACGAAGGGCCCAGGAGCACGAAGGGCCCAGGAGCACGAAGGACTCGAAAGCACCAAGGGCTCGGAAGCACCAAGAGCGCACCAAGAGCTAGGGAGCACGTCATGATCCAGACGATCGAGCAGGTTTCGCACCCGGCGGCCGGCCTCGGCCCGGCCTGCACCGCCCTGGCCCTTGAGGTGGCGTACGCACTCCACGCGCCCCGGCCGCCCGCCCGGGCCACGGAAGTGGCCGCCCCCGAGCTGATGGGTCTGCGCATGCCCGCCGACCGCCCGCACCGCCATAAGGTCCCCCTGAAGCGCCTGACCGCGGTGCACGCCTGAGCCGGGCCGGGCGAAGCCCACGGCCCGGCCGCACCCCACCACCGCACCCCGGCAAGCCGGAAACATGCGAGTCTGAAGACGTCCCAGCCGCGTCCCCACCCCACCCCGAGGAACCCAGACGATGAGCTCCGCCGAAGGCGACCGTGACCGCATCCTGATCGTCGACGACGAGCCCGCCGTCCGCGAAGCGCTCCAGCGCAGCCTGGCCTTCGAGGGGTACGACACCGAGGTCGCCGTCGACGGCGCGGACGCGCTGGAGAAGGCCGCCGGGTACCGGCCCGACCTGGTCGTCCTGGACATCCAGATGCCCCGCATGGACGGCCTGACGGCCGCCCGCCGCATCCGCGGCGCGGGCGACACCACACCGATTCTGATGCTGACGGCCCGCGACACCGTCGGCGACCGGGTCACCGGTCTCGACGCCGGGGCCGACGACTACCTGGTCAAGCCGTTCGAACTGGACGAGCTGTTCGCCCGGATCCGCGCGCTGCTGCGACGCAGCTCCTACGCCGCCTCGGTGGTCGGCGCCACCACGGACGACGAGGCCCTCACCTTCGGCGATCTCCGTATGGACCTCGCGACCCGCGAGGTCACACGCGGCGCGCGGCAGGTGGAGCTGACCCGCACCGAGTTCACCCTGCTGGAGATGTTCCTGGCCCATCCGCGCCAGGTGCTCACCCGTGAGCAGATCCTGAAGGCGGTCTGGGGCTTCGACTTCGAACCGTCGTCCAACTCGCTGGACGTGTACGTCATGTACCTGCGGCGCAAGACGGAGGCGGGCGGCGAGCCGCGGCTGGTCCACACGGTCCGCGGCGTGGGGTACGTGCTGCGCCAGGGCGGCGCCGAGTGAAAGGGCTGGTCCGCCGGTTCCGGGCGCTGCCGATTCGCTCGCGGCTGTCGCTGCTGGTGGCGGTGGCGGTGGCGTCCGCGGTGGCGGCGGTCTCGGTGACCTGCTGGTTCCTCGTGCAGGGGAAACTGTACGAGCAGATCGACAACGACCTGAAGAAGTCCGTGGGCATGGCCGTGGGCCGGCCCCAGGACCTCGACAACATCCGGACCGCGCTCGACAACTGCACGCAGACCCCGCAGAACGCCATCAACGGCGTCCGGAACACCTACTTCCAGGTGGTCACCTCGGACGGCACCGCCTGTCTCTTCCCCAGCTCGGTCGGCCGTATCAAGGTCTCCTCGACGGACGAGGACGTGATCAAGAACGCGGACAGCGGTCAGGGCGTCTTCCACAACGGCATCGACGCGGACGGCAACCGGGTGCGCGTGCTGACCATGCCCATCATCATCAGCAGCCCGGTCTCCCAGACCAACGCGGTCCTGATGGCCGCCGTCCTCCTGAAGGGCACCGAGAGCACGCTCAAGGACCTGGCCCTGGTGCTGCTGCTGGTCTCCGGGGTAGGGGTCGTCGGGGCGGGCGCCGCCGGTCTCGCGGTAGCCCGGGCCGGGCTGCGCCCGGTCGACAAACTCACCGAGGCGGTGGAACACGTCGCCCGCACCGAGGACCTGACCATCCGCATCCCGGTGGCGGACGACAGCGAGGACGAGATCGCGCGCCTGTCCCGGTCGTTCAACTCGATGACGTCCGCGCTGGCCAGCTCCCGCGAGTTGCAGCAGCAGCTGATCGCGGACGCCGGTCATGAACTGCGCACGCCGCTCACCTCGCTGCGCACGAACGTGGAACTGCTCACCCGCAGCGAGGAGACCGGCCGTCCGCTCCCGCCGGCCGACCGCAAGGCGCTGCTGGCCTCGGTGAAGGCACAGATGACGGAGCTGGCGTCGCTGATCGGCGACCTCCAGGAACTGTCCCGTTCGGCGGGCCAGCGCGGCGAGCGGCTTCAGGTGATCGCGTTCCACGACACCGTGGAGACGGCCCTGCGCCGGGCGCGGCTGCGCGGCCCCGAGCTGACGATCACGGCCGACCTGGCGCCGTGGTACGTCCGCGCCGAACCGTCCGCGCTGGAGCGGGCGATCGTCAACATCCTCGACAACGCGGTGAAGTTCAGCCCCGACGGCGGCACCGTGGACGTGGCGCTGGACAGGGGCGTCCTCACCGTCCGGGACCACGGTCCCGGCATCGCCGTCGAGGAACTCCCGCATGTCTTCGACCGGTTCTGGCGCTCCCCGAGTGCGCGCGCCCTGCCGGGTTCGGGCCTGGGCCTGTCGATCGTGGCCCGCACGGTCCAGCAAGCGGGCGGCGAAGTGTCCCTCGCCGCCGCCCGGAACGGCGGCACCGTGGCCACGGTCCGGCTGCCCGGCGCCCCCACGGCCCCACCGGAGCTGACGCAGGCACCATGACCGGCCCGGCGCCGCCTTCGATCGGCACCGGGGGGCGTTCTTGGGCGTCGGCTTCCTGGCACATGGCACGGAGAAGGGCCCGGTACGTACCGGAGTACGTACCGGGCCCGTGCGGGACGCCGCCGCTGGTGCGGGAAGCAGCCGCTGTGCCGCCTACTTCACGATCTTGATCCGGTCCGCCGCGGGGGGCGCGATCGGGTTGCCGGCCGAGGAGTTGGCCGTCAGGTAGTTCGCCAGCGCGGTCAGGTCGTCCGCGCCCACCAGGGAGTTGGTGCCCTTGCCGAACGTGGGGAAGCCGTCGCCGCCGCCCGCGAGGAAGGCGTTGGCGGCGACCCGGTAGGTGGCGGCCGGGTCGATCGCGGCACCGTTCAGCCGGATCGAGTCGGTCACCACGCGGTCCGCGCCGGACTTCGTCAGGTCCAGTGTGTACGTCAGCCCGGCCGACGGCTGGAGGATCTTCGGCGCGGCCGCGTTGGCGCCGCTGACCTGCTCCTTCAGCACCTGGATCAGCTGCGCGCCGGTGAGGTCCTGGAGGGTCACCAGGTTGGCGAACGGCTGGACGGTGAAGCCCTCGGCGTAGGTGACCACGCCGTCGCCCTCGGCGCCCGAGGCCGTGTACGTCAGACCGGCCCGCACACCGCCCGGGTTCATCAGCGCCAGCGCGGTCTTCGGGTCCTGCTCCCGGCCGTAGGCGAGCTGCGCGTCCGCGATCAGGTCGCCCATCGGGGACTCGGTGCCGGAGTTGGGCACGTCACCGGAGATGTAACCGACCGGGCGGTTGCCGATGGGCGCGGCCAGCGCGCTCCACTTGGAGATCAGCTGCGTCATGTCCGGCGCCTTGGGCACGGTGCGAGTGACCACGCGGTTCGCCGACTTCACCGCCGTACGGGCGATGTCACCGGTCACCCGGTCGTAGGTCAGCGTGGTGTCCGTGTAGAGGCGGCCGAAGGAGGCGGCCGAGGTGACCATGCGCGGCCTGCCCGCCGGGTCGTTGATGCTGCAGACGTACGCGCTGTGGGTGTGGCCCGTCACCAGCGCGTCCACCGCCGGGGTGACGTTCTTCGCAATGTCCACGATCGGGCCGGAGATGCCGGCGCCGGCGCCCGAGGAGTCGCAGTCGTAGTTGTAGCTCGACGAGGCCGGGAAGCCGCCCTCGTGGACCAGGGCCACGATCGACTGGACGCCCTGGCGCTGCAGCTCCTTGGCGTACTTGTTGATCGTCTCGACCTCGTCCTTGAACTTGAGGCCCTTGACGCCCTCCGCGGAGACGATCCCCGGGGTGTCCTCCAGGGTGACGCCGATGAAGCCGATCTTGACGCCCTTCTTCTTCCAGACCCAGTACGGCTTCAGGATCGGCTTGTCCGTCGTCTCGTTCAGCACGTTGGCCGCGAGGTACGGGAAGTCGGCGCCCGTGAACTTCTCGTTCTTGTCGTAGCAGCCGTCCGTCGGGTGGCAGCCGCCGTTCTGGAGCCGCGCCAGTTCCGTGGCGCCCTCGTCGAACTCGTGGTTGCCCACGGAGGTGACGTCCAGGTCCAGGCCGTTGAGCGCCTCGATGGTCGGCTCGTCGTGGAACAGACCGGAGATCAGCGGGGAGGCGCCGACCATGTCGCCGCCGGCCGCGGTGATGGAGTACGGGTGACCGGCGCGGGCCTGGCGGAGGTGGGTGGCCAGGTACTCGACGCCGCCCGCGTCGATCGTCTTCGTGGTGCCGTCCGGCTGCAGCTCGCTGACCCGGCCGGAGGAGCCGGACGGCGGCTCCAGGTTGCCGTGCAGGTCGTTGAAGGAGAGGAGTTGGACGTCCTGGTAGCGGCCCGAACGGTGGTAGCCGCGGTTGTCGCCCCGGTCGGCCTGGTCGTTGTTCGCCTGAGCGGGCAGCGCGGCGGCCAGGGCCGCGACGGTGGCGAGACCGGCCGCGGTCGCGAGAAAGACGCGCGTGCGGCGTCTGCCGCGATGACGTACCTGGGATGTCGTCGGCATGTGCCCCCCTGTGGATTGATGGTGACAAGCGGGTTCGATGCGGCGCAGCCTAGATTCAACGCGCGTAGCGCGACAGGGGGTTCATGGTTACATCCTGGCTTCCTTTTGCCGACTTCTTTGCGTTTGCCCGTGTCGCCACTTTGCCGCGGGCGCCCCGTACCCTCGTACGCATGACCAGCGACGACGCCGCACCGCCCTTCGCCTCCCGCTCCATCGAGACCTACTCCGCGCTCTCCCCGGACCAGGCCGCGGCCGTCCTGGAGCTGCTCGCGGCGGCCGCCGGAACCGACGGGCAGCAGGCGGTGTCCGAGCAGGGCCGACTGCAACTGCGCGGGGGCGCGCGCGAGGGCGTCTCGCATCTGCTGCTGACCCTCGGCGGTGAACTCGTCGGCTATGCCCAGCTGGAGGACACCGACCCGGTGGAGGCACCGGCCGCCGAGCTGGTCGTGCACCCCTCGCACCGGGGGCACGGGCACGGCCGGGCGCTCGGCTCGGCGCTGCTCGCCGCGTCCGGGAAGCGGCTGCGGGTGTGGGCGCACGGCGGGCACGCCGCCGCGCGGCACCTCGCCCAGGTACTGGGGATGTCCCTGTTCCGTGAACTGCGCCAGATGCGGCGGTCGTTGACCGGTCTCAGGCTGCCCGAGCCGCGGCTGCCGGAGGGCGTCACGGTGCGCACGTTCACGCCGGGGCGGGACGACGCGGCCTGGCTCGCCGTCAACGCGGCGGCCTTCGCGCACCATCCCGAACAGGGCTCCCTGACCCAGCGCGACCTGGACGACCGTATGGCCGAGCCCTGGTTCGACCCGGCCGGTTTCTTCCTCGCCGAACGGGCGGGGCAGCTGATCGGCTTCCACTGGACCAAGGCGCACGCGGAGGAGCGGTTGGGCGAGGTGTACGTGCTCGGCGTGGCGCCCGGCGCCCAGGGCGGCGGCCTCGGCAAGGCCCTGACGACCATCGGCCTGCGCCACCTGGCCGCGCAGGGTCTGCCGACCGCGATGCTGTACGTCGACGCCGACAACACGGCGGCCGTGTCGGTGTACGAACGGCTGGGGTTCGTGACCCACGAGACCGACCTGATGTACCGCACGGAGACGTGAGCACGGGAGCATGAGCCACGGGGGCATCAGCACGGAGGCGTGAGCACGGGGCGTGAGCACGGGGGCGTGGGGACGTCGGGGACCCGCCGGCCGGCCCTGCGGACGGCCGTACCGGCCGTCACCGGGGCGACCAGCCTCGACAAGGGCCATGGACACCTCTGCTCCGGGATCCACGTACGGGCCGTGGCCGGCCTGTGCACGGCCGCCGCGTCCTGGCTGCTACGCCGCCACAACAAGACCCACGCCACCCCCCCCAAAAACCACCCCCACACAGCACCACACCCCCCAAAACCCAACACTCCGACGCCCCCACACCTCCCCACCGCACAGGGGAAACGCGCCGGACCGACACCTCCACGGCAGGGCACGCCGCGCGTCCGTCACCCATACCGCCGTACGGCTCCGCCGGACCTGCGTGGACGCCGGGGAGCCGCCCCCCGCTATCCCGCACGTCATGTCTCTGTAACCAACGATTCAGACGAGCTTGCAACGCTCAGTCAATGAAGACCGCCGCGCCAGAGCCTTCACCGCCCCCCGAGGGGCCCGGTGGGAACGGGATCGTGAGGCTACCTCCCGCACGTTCCGACGCGCCCTTCTCCCTGTTCGCGCGGAACAATGGGCATATGAGCCAGAACACCCAGGCCGAGTCCCACCCGTCTCCCACCACCACCCTTGGTGGAGGCCCTGCGGGCCGCGGCACTCATCCAAACCCGCAGCCCTCCGTGGGCTCCATAGCCGCGCACCGCCCGCACACCGTGGCGGCGGCGGTCTCCGACCTGGAACCCGACCTCGACGCCGACCTCGACGCATACGAGGAGTCGCAGACCGACGGGGCCCAGCTGCCGCAGGGTCGCTTCCTCGACCGGGAGCGCAGCTGGCTCGCGTTCAACGAGCGGGTCCTCGAACTCGCCGAGGACCCGAACACGCCCCTCCTGGAGCGGGCGAACTTCCTGGCGATCTTCGCCAGCAACCTGGACGAGTTCTTCATGGTCCGGGTGGCCGGTCTGAAGCGCCGCATCGCGGCGGGCGTCGCCACCCGGTCCGCCTCCGGCCTCCAGCCCCGGGAGGTGCTGGAGATGATCTGGGCCCGCTCCCGCGAGCTGATGGCCCGGCACGCCGCCTGCTACCACGAGGACGTCGCCCCCGCCCTCGCGGAGGAGGGCATCCACCTGGTCCGCTGGAACGAGCTGACCGAGAAGGAGCAGGCCCGCCTCTTCACCCTGTTCCGGCACCAGATCTTCCCGGTCCTGACCCCCCTGGCGGTCGACCCGGCGCACCCCTTCCCGTATATCTCCGGCCTGTCCCTGAACCTGGCCGTGGTGGTACGGAACCCGGTCAGCGGCCATCGGCACTTCGCCCGGGTGAAGGTGCCCCCGCTGCTCTCCCGCTTCCTGGAGGCCGCCCCCGGCCGCTACGTCCCCCTTGAGGACGTCATCGCCGCCCACCTCGAAGAGCTGTTCCCGGGCATGGAGGTGCTGGAGCACCACGCCTTCCGGGTGACCCGCAACGAGGACCTGGAGGTCGAGGAGGACGACGCCGAGAACCTGCTCCAGGCCCTGGAGAAGGAACTCATGCGGCGCCGCTTCGGGCCGCCGGTGCGCCTGGAGGTCGAGGAGTCCATCGACCGCGAGGTACTCGATCTGCTGGTGCGCGAGCTGAAGATCAGCGAGGCCGAGGTCTACCCGCTGCCCGGCCCCCTGGACCTCACCGGACTGTTCCGCATCCACAGCCTCGACCGGCCCGAGCTGAAATACCCGAAGTTCGTCGCCGGCACCCACCGCGACCTCGCCGAGGTCGAGTCGGCCTCCGAACCGGACATCTTCGCCGCTCTGCGCGGCCGGGACGTGCTGCTGCACCACCCGTACGACTCGTTCTCGACGTCGGTGCAGGCGTTCCTCCAGCAGGCGGCCGATGACCCCGACGTCCTCGCCATCAAGCAGACCCTGTACCGGACCTCGGGCGACTCCCCCATCGTCGACGCGCTCATCGACGCCGCCGAGTCCGGCAAGCAGGTACTCGTCCTGGTCGAGATCAAGGCACGCTTCGACGAGCACGCCAACATCAAGTGGGCGCGCAAGCTGGAGGAGGCCGGCTGCCATGTCGTATACGGCCTGGTCGGCCTGAAGACGCACTCCAAGCTGTCCCTGGTGGTGCGCCAGGAGGGCGAGACGCTCCGCCGCTACAGCCACGTCGGCACCGGCAACTACCACCCGAAGACGGCCCGGCTCTACGAGGACCTGGGCCTGCTGACGGCGGATCCGCAGGTCGGCGCCGACCTGTCCGACCTGTTCAACCGGCTCTCCGGTTACTCGCGCCGCGAGACGTACCGCCGTCTGCTGGTCGCGCCCAAGTCCCTGCGGGACGGGCTGATCGCCCGGATCGACAAGGAGGCCCAGCACCACCGTGCGGGCCGCCCCGCCTTCATCCGCATCAAGGTCAACTCGATGGTGGACGAGGCGGTCATCGACTCCCTCTACCGCGCGTCCCAGGCGGGCGTGCCGGTGGACATCTGGGTGCGCGGCATCTGCGCGCTCCGTCCGGGTGTCCCGGGTCTCTCGGAGAACATCCGGGTTCGCTCCGTCCTCGGCCGCTTCCTGGAACACTCCCGGGTGTTCGTCTTCGGCAACGGCGACGAGCCCGAAGTGTGGATCGGCAGCGCCGACATGATGCACCGCAATCTCGACCGCAGGATCGAGGCACTGGTCAGGGTCACCGACCCGGCACACCGGGCGTCCCTCAACCGGCTGCTCGAAACCGGCATGTCCGACACCACCTCCTCCTGGCACCTGAACGCCGACGGCGAGTGGACCCGGCACGCGACCGACGCGGACGGACAGCCCCTGCGCAACGTCCAGGAGATGCTCATAGACGCCCGGAGGCGCCGGCGTGGCACAGCAACACCTTGAACCGACGGACCCCACGGCCGGGGCGGTGACCGGAGACGCCCTCGCGGTCTACCTGCGCGCCCAGGCCACGGAGTTCCTCCGCGCGCTGCGGCTGCAACGGGAGACCGGTACGGCCGCCGGTCCGGAGGAGTCCGTCGACGCGGCGCGCGCCCTGCGCCGCTCGGCCCGCCGTATCAGCGGCAGCCTGCACACCTTCCGGCCGCTCCTCGACGCCGACTGGTCGGAGGAGATGCGCCCCGAACTGGCCTGGCTGTCGGGGACATTGGGGATGGAGCACGCATACGAGGCGCGCCTGGAACGGCTGTTGCTCGCGCTGCACCGGCTGTCCGGTTCGACGTCGTTCCCGGCGCAGTCGGTGACCGTCGGCGCCGGTCCCGCGGCCCCCGGTTCCGGACCCAGCAACCAGGAGCGCGGCAACCTCACCGTGGGCGCGGCCAAGGCGGGCGCCCTGCTCGAACGCCAGCTCACCCTCGCCCGGACCCGGGCCCACTCCACCGCCCTCCAGGCCCTCGGCTCCTCCCGCTTCCACGCGGTCGCCGACCGGGTCGCCGTCCTGGCCAGCGAGGTGCCGCTCACCCCGGCCGCCGTGACCACCGATCTGCGTCCGGCCGCGGCCGCGGCGGAGGAACGGCTCATGGACGCCATCGCCGCGCTGCCCCTGATCACCGCCGGGCACCCGTACAACGCGGAGGCCCTGGTCCACGGGCTGTCCCCGGACCCCACCCCGCATCCGCAGGACGGCCCCTGGCACCAGGTGCGCCTGCTGCTGCGGTTGCACCGCTACGCCCGCGAGGTCCTGTGCGGCAGCGGGCTCGGCGCACCTTCGGCCGATCTGCGGCTGCTCGCGGCCGGGCGGGCGCTGGACCGGCACCGGGACGCCGCGGAGGCGGCCGGCGCGGCGGCGCAGGCGGCCCGCACCCCGCGCATCGCGCCCGCGACGGCGTACGCGCTCGGCGTGCTCCACGCCGACCAGCGGCACGAGGTGGAGGCGGCGCGGTTCGAGTTCCAGCAGTCCTGGCAGAAGCAGCCGGTCAGCGCGCCCTGACCCCGTCGGCCACCCGCCCACCGTCCACCACAGCCCCGAAACCGGCCCCCGAACCGATCCCGCATCCGACCTCGAATCCGACCTCGAATCGGACCTCGGATTCGACGCCGCATCCGAAGGAGCCCCACGGACCAGGAGGGTGACCAACCGGTGACCAGCACGGATGACACCATCGTTCAGGCGGCCGGCTGCGTCCTGTGGCGCCGCTCCCCCATCGACGGCCGGCTGGAGATCTGCCTCGTCCACCGGCCGAAGTACGACGATTGGTCCCACCCCAAGGGCAAGCTGAAGCGTGGTGAGGAGGCGCTGGCCGGCGCCCTGCGCGAGGTGGCCGAGGAGACCGGTTACGCCGCCGTCCCCGGTGTCGAGCTGCCCACCCTGCACTATCCGGCCAACGGCCGCCCGAAGCAGGTGCGTTACTGGGCGGCCGAGGCCGCCGCGGGCCGCTTCGCGCCCAACGAGGAGGTGGACCGCATTCTGTGGCTCGCCCCCGCCGCGGCCCGCGCCCGCCTCACCCAGCCACGCGACCGGGAGCTGGTCGACGCCCTGGTACGCCGGTTCGGGCATCCGGGGCCGGCGAGCTGACACCGCCCGCATGACCCCCTGAGCAGCAGGCCGTCAGGTCCGCGGCGGGCCCGTCACCGGCGTCCCTCACGGGATCGTCGTATGCCCCGCCGCGTCCGCGCGGGCCTGGCTTCTCGCCCGGCGGGCCGGCCCGCGCCAGCCGCAGGTGCAGCGGGCCACGCAGAAGCGCCCCTGCTCATCGGTCGTCGTGCGGTGTTCCCGTCCCTCACGGGCCTGCTCCGGCCCGTCCCTGTGCGCCACTCCGGCAAGGTTACCGACCCCGCGCGGGAAGGGAGGGGCGACGGGACCCCGTGAGCTTCGCGGCCCGGCCCGCCGTCACGCGTGACGGCACTCCCTACCCATCGTTAACCGGAACGACAGGGGGCCCGTGACGGACGTACCGGGGGTAGGCAGGCGATGAATCGGCGGCAGCACAGGAAGGCGGGCGGCACGGTCGTCGCGGTGGTCATGCTGGTGGGCCTAGGCGCGTGTGCCACAGGGTGTGCCGGCAGCGGCGCCGCCGCCGACGCGCGCGGCCCGGCCGATCCCGTCACCATCCTGCACCGCGCCGCCGAGGCCCTGCGTACCGCGGGCAGCTCCCGGGCGGACACCTCCATGGAGATGGCGACCGGCGGCACCCGGGTCACCATCCGCGGCAAGGGCGTCTACGACTACCGCCGGCAGCTCGGGCGGCTCACGGTCGTCCTGCCGCAGGACCCGACGGGGGCCACCGAGCACCGGCCGATCACCGAACTCCTCGCGCCGGGCGCGCTGTACATGAAGAACCGGGGTGCCGGGGTGCCCGCCGACAAGTGGGTCCGGGTCGACACGGCAACTCTCTCCGACGGCAACCTGGTGACGGGCGGCGTGACCGACCCGTACGCCGCCGCGGAGCTGCTGCGCGGCACGCGGACGGCGACGTATGTGGGCCGGGCCGAGGTGGGTGGCACCGCGGTGCGGCACTACCGGGGCACCGCCGACCTCGCCGCGGCGGCCCGGGCGGCCTCGGCGGGCAACCGGGCGGCCCTCGCGGCGGCGGCCAAGGGGTTCGCCACGGCCGAGGTCCCGTTCGACGCGTACCTCGACGACCAGGGCCGCATCCGCAAACTCCGGCAGCGGTTCAGCTTCGTCAACGGCCGGCAGCAGACCCCCGTAGCGGTCGCCTCGGCGACGCTGCTGTACGACTTCGGCGCCGACGTGGAGGTGAAGCTGCCCCGCCGGCGGGACATCTACGCGGGCCGGATCGCGGAGGACCACCCCGGGAACTAGCCCGTCCGTGCCATGCGCGGCGTGTAGACCACTGCCTACCCTAGGAAGTCGGTGACGGCAGAGACGAGGTGATGCACGTGGCTCCGGGCAGCGGTACGACGGTTCAGGACCACGTGGCCCTCGCCGAGATCGAACTGTGCGGCGAGCTGATCATCGCGGCCTCGGCCGCCGACGAGGACCGGCTCAGCCTGGAAAGCATCGACGAGGTGCTGAGAGTGGCCGAAGAACGCGAGGCCCTCACCGCCTGAACCGGCTGAACCGGCTGAACCGGCTGAATCACAAAGCCCCACCGACGCGGCCGTGAAGGGCGGTCGGTCAGGTGCGCAGCAGGCGTCCGATCGCCTTCGTCGCCTCCTCCACCTTCGCGTCGATCTCGCTGCCGCCCTTCACGGCCGCGTCGGCGACGCAGTGCCGCAGGTGCTCCTCCAGCAGTTGCAGCGCGAAGGACTGCAGGGCCTTCGTGGAGGCCGACACCTGCGTGAGTATGTCGATGCAGTAGACGCCCTCGTCGACCAGGCGCTGCAGCCCGCGGATCTGCCCCTCGATCCGGCGCAGCCGCTTGAGGTGCTCGTCCTTCTGCTTGTGGTACCCGTGCGTCACGTTCTCGCCGGTGCCCCCGAGCGGACTCTCGGAGGGCACCGTCGCGCCGGCCTCGGTGGTCGTCATCGCGTCCTCCAGACATATACCCCTGGTGGGTATATCGTAACGAACTTTGCTGGGTATAGGGCCCTTGGTACGCCCCCGTGCTGATCACCATGCCCCATGGGCGACACTTGGGGACGGCCCCTTAGCCGTGGCCGGATGATGCGCTTAGCATCAGGCTGACCGAAACCGATGCATCCCAAGGACCCCAAGTGCGCTTTCGTCTGACCCCCAGGGAGACGAGCTTCTATGACATGTTCGCCGCATCCGCGGACAACATCGTCACCGGCTCGAAACTCCTGATGGAACTGCTCGGGGCGGACGCATCCGCCCGGGCCGAGATCGCAGAGCGTATGAGGGCCGCGGAACACGCAGGTGACGACGCCACACATGCGATCTTCCACCAGCTGAACTCCTCGTTCATCACGCCCTTCGACCGCGAGGACATCTACTCCCTCGCATCGTCCCTCGACGACATCATGGACTTCATGGAGGAGGCCGTCGACCTGGTCGTCCTCTACAACATCGAAGAACTGCCGAAGGGCGTCGAGCAGCAGATCGAGGTGCTGGCCCGGGCGGCGGAGCTGACGGCCGAGGCGATGCCGAACCTGCGCACCATGGAGAACCTCACCGAGTACTGGATCGAGGTGAACCGTCTGGAGAACCAGGCGGACCAGATCCACCGAAAGCTCCTCGCGCACCTCTTCAACGGCAAGTACGACGCGATCGAGGTACTGAAGCTCAAGCAGATCGTGGATGTGCTGGAAGAGGCCGCGGACGCCTTCGAGCACGTGGCGAACACGGTGGAGACCATCGCCGTCAAGGAGTCCTGAGGCGTCGATGGACACCTTCGCCCTGGTCGTGACCATCGCGGTCGCGCTGTTCTTCACATATACGAACGGATTCCACGACTCCGCGAACGCGATCGCCACCTCGGTATCGACGCGGGCGCTGACACCTCGGGCCGCGCTGGCGATGGCGGCCGTGATGAACCTCGCAGGCGCATTCCTCGGCAGCGGCGTCGCCAAGACCGTCAGCGAGGGCCTGATCCAGACACCCGAGGGCGCGCACGGGATGGGCATCCTCTTCTCGGCGCTGCTCGGAGCCATCGCCTGGAACCTGCTCACCTGGTACTTCGGCCTGCCGTCCTCCTCCTCGCACGCCCTGTTCGGCGGCTTGGTGGGTGCCGCGCTTGCGGGCGGCACCACCGTGTTCTGGAACGGAGTGGTCGACAAGGTCATCATCCCGATGTTCGTGTCGCCGGTGGTCGGCCTGGTCGTCGGCTATCTGGTGATGACGGCCATCATGTGGATCTTCCGACGGGCCAACCCGCACAAGGCCAAGCACGGCTTCCGCATCGCCCAGACCGTGTCGGCGGCCGGCATGGCGCTCGGGCACGGCCTCCAGGACGCCCAGAAGACCATGGGCGTGGTGGTGATGGCACTGGTGATTTCCGGCCATGAGAGCTACGGCGACCCGATCCCGGCATGGGTCAAGATCGTCTGCGCCGTGATGCTGTCGCTCGGCACCTACGCGGGCGGCTGGCGCATCATGCGCACGCTCGGCCGCAAGATCATCGAGCTGGATCCGCCGCAGGGCTTCGCGGCCGAGACCACCGGCGCGGCGATCATGTTCACCACGGCGTTCCTGTTCAAGGCGCCGATCTCCACGACCCACGTGATCACCTCGGCCATCATGGGCGTCGGCGCGACCAAGCGCGTGAACGCGGTCCGCTGGGGCGTCGCGAAGAACATCGTCCTCGGCTGGTTCATCACGATGCCGGCGGCCGCCCTGGTCGCGGCGGCGGTGTTCGGCGTCGTGGACCTGGCGTTCCTGTAGACCACCGGGCACCGGGCAAAGAGGAGGAGCAACACCCATGGAATCGGTCAGCACGGACCATTTAGCCGCGCACACCGGCCAGAACCGGCCACCCGGGAGCAGTGCCCCGGGAACGACGACGGGCCCGCCCCCGGGAGCCAGGGGCGGGCCCTTTTTCGTCCCCGCGGTGGCACCGCCATGCAGCACCGCGAGGGGTTCGAGGCGGCGTCGGCCTAGCCGAAGCGGCCGGAGATGTAGTCCTCCGTCGCCTGCACCGACGGGTTGGAGAAGATGCGCTCGGTGTCGTCGATCTCGATCAGCTTGCCGGGCTGGCCGACCGCCGAGAGGTTGAAGAACGCCGTACGGTCGGAGACCCGCGCCGCCTGCTGCATGTTGTGCGTCACGATGACGATCGTGAAGCGGTCCTTCAGCTCGCCGATCAGGTCCTCGATCGCGAGGGTCGAGATGGGGTCGAGGGCCGAGCAGGGCTCGTCCATGAGCAGCACCTTCGGCTCCACCGCGATGGCGCGGGCGATGCACAGACGCTGCTGCTGACCACCGGAGAGACCCGAACCGGGCTTGTTCAGGCGGTCCTTCACCTCGTTCCAGAGGTTGGCGCCGCGCAGCGACTTCTCGACGATGTCCGACAGCTCGCTCTTCTTGTACGAGCCGTTCAGCTGCAGGCCCGCCGCGACGTTCTCGTACACGGACATCGTCGGGAACGGGTTCGGGCGCTGGAAGACCATGCCGACCTCGCGCCGCACGGCCACCGGGTCGACCCCGGTGCCGTACAGGTTCTCGTCGTCCAGCATGACCTTGCCCTCGACCCGGCCGCCCGGCGTCACCTCGTGCATCCGGTTGAGGGTGCGCAGGAAGGTGGACTTGCCGCAGCCGGACGGGCCGATGAAGGCCGTGACGGTACGGGGCTCGATGGTCATCGAGATGTCCTCGATGGCCCGGAAGGAGCCGTAATAGGCGCTGAGGCCGCTGACGTCAATTCGCTTGGCCATGGAAATCACTGCTTCTTTCGAGGGGGGTATCTGGTCGCTGTCTGGCCCCACCCGGCGGAGCCGGAAATAGTCGCCTCAGCGACCGGACTTCGGGGCCTTCCAGCGGGCGATGCCGCGGGCCACGAGGTTGAGGATCATCACGAAGGCGATCAGCGTGAGCGAGGCCGCCCAGGCTCGGTCGTAGGCCGCGTTCGCGCCGGCGCTCTGCGCGTACTGCTGGTAGATGTACAGCGGCAGCGACTGCTGCGCACCCTCGAACGGGTTGTTGTTGATGAACCGGTTGCCGAACACCAGCAGCAGCACGGGCGCGGTCTCACCGGCGATACGGGCGATCGCCAGCATGACGCCGGTCGTGATGCCGCCGATCGAGGTCGGCAGGACCACCTTCAGGATGGTGCGCCACTTCGGGACGCCGAGCGCCAGGGACGCCTCGCGCAGCTCGTTCGGGACGAGCTTGAGCATCTCCTCCGTGGAGCGCACGACCACCGGCATCATCAGGATGGCCAGGGCCAGCGAGCCGGCGAAGCCGAACGGCTCCATGTCGAAGATCAGCATGAGGCTGAGGATGAACAGACCCGCGACGATCGACGGGACACCGGTCATCACGTCCACGAAGAAGGTGACGGCCCGGGCCAGCTTGCCGCCGCCGTACTCGACGAGGTAGACCGCGGTGAGGATGCCGATCGGCGCGGCGATGATCGTGGCGAGGCCGACCTGCTCAAGGCTGCCGATGATGGCGTGGTAGATGCCGCCGCCGGGCTGGGAGTCGGCGACGATGCCCATCGAGTGGGTCAGGAAGTAGATGTCGAGGACCTTCACACCGCGCGAGACGGTCGTCCACACCACCGAGGCCAGTGGCACTACGGCGAGCAGGAAGGCGACCCAGACCAGGCCGGTCGCGATGCGGTCCTTGGCCTGGCGGCGGCCCTCGACGCGGGCGGCGATGCCGTAGGTGGCGATGAGGAAGATCAGCCCGGACAGCAGGCCCCACTGGACCTTGCTGTCGAGGCCGGCGGCCAGGCTGATGCCGATGGCCACGGCCACCGAGCCGGCGGCGATCGCCCAGGGCGTCCACTTCGGCAGGCTGGCGCCGCGCAGCGCGCTGGGGCGCTTGTCGGCGATGGCGGCGTTGCTCATGCGTTGGCCCCCGAGTACTCCGCACGGCGCGCGATGATCATGCGGGCCGCGCCGTTGACCAGCAGGGTGATGACGAACAGGACCAGACCGGAGGCGATCAGCGCGTCACGGCCGAACGGGCTCGCCTCGCCGAACTTGCTGGCGATGTTCTGGGCGAAGGTGCCGCCGCCCGGGTTGAGCAGGCTGGCGTGGATGAGGAAGTCCGGGGAGAGCACGGTCGCGACGGCCATCGTCTCGCCGAGCGCGCGGCCGAGGCCGAGCATCGAGGCGGAGATCACGCCGGAGCGGCCGAAGGGCAGGACGGCCATGCGGATGACCTCCCAGCGCGTGGCGCCGAGGGCCAGTGCCGCCTCCTCGTGCATCTGCGGGACCTGGCGGAAGACCTCGCGGCTCACGTTGGTGATGATCGGCAGGATCATGATCGCGAGCAGGATGCCGACGGTGAGCATCGAGCGCGCGGGTCCCTCGTCCCAGGAGAAGATGCCGGTCCAGCCGAGGTAGTCGTTCAGCCAGCCGAAGAGGCCGTTCAGGTGCGGTACGAGCACCAGCACGCCCCACAGGCCGTAGACGATGGACGGCACGGCGGCGAGCAGGTCGATCACATAGGCGATCGGGCCGCTCATCCGGCGCGGGGCGTAGTGGGTGAGGAACAGCGCGATCGCGACCGCGATCGGGACCGCGAGGGCCATGGCGATGATCGAGGAGATCACCGTGCCGTAGGCCAGGACGGCGATGCCGAAGGACGGCGGCTCGACGCCGGTGTTCCACTCGAAGGTGGTCAGGAAGTTGCCGTGGTCCTTGCTGATGGCGAGGGCCGCGCGGTAGGTGAGGAAGACCGCGATCGCGGCCATGATCACCAACAGCAGGATGCCCGACCCACGGGAGAGACCGAGGAAGATCCGGTCTCCGGGTCGGGTGGCGCCACGGGCCGCTTGCTTCTGCGCGGCCTCGGTCGGCTGTGGGGTGGGGGGAGGGGTGTCTGTTGTGTTGTCTGTTGTTATGTCCATCGGGTTCTCCGGTCTGCGGAGCCGCATGCCAGGTGCGGCTCTGCGAAGCCGTACGCGTCGTACGGCTCATGGCGGCGGTGCACCGGAGGTGCGGCCCGGCCCCGGAATTCAGATCCGGGACCGGGCCGCACTCTCAGATCAGCTCAGGCCCGAGACGGTGGTGCGGACCTTGGAGATGATGTCGGCGGGGATGGGGGCGTAGCCGAGGTCGGCGAGCTTGCCCTGGCCCTCCTCGGAGGCGATGTAGTTCAGGAACGCCTTGGTGGCGGGCAGCGTGTCCGCCTTGTTGCCCTTGTCGCAGGCGATCTCGTAGGTGACGAGGGTGATCGGGTAGGCGCCCTCGGCCTTGGTCGCGTAGTTCAGCTCAAGCGCCAGGTCCTTGCCCGTGCCCACGATCTTGGCGTCGGCGATGGCCTTCGAGGCGGCGTCGCTGCTCGGGGCGACCGGCGCGCTGGCACCCGTGTCGATGCTGACGGCCTTCATGCCATCGGCGACGTAGGACAGCTCGAAGTAGCCGATGGCGCCGTTGGTCTGCTTGACACCGGCGGCCACACCCGAGGACTGGGCGGCGGCCTGGCCACCCTTGGCCTGCCACGCCTTACCGCCCTCGTACTTCCAGTTCTCCGGGCTGGCGGCCTTCAGGTACTTGGTGAAGTTGTCCGTGGTGCCGGACTCGTCCGAGCGGTGGAACGCCTGGATCTTGAGGTCGGGGAGCTTCGCGTCGGGGTTCAGCTTCTTGATGGCCTCGTCGTTCCACTTGCTGATCTGGCCGTCGAAGATCTTGGCGAGCGTGGGGGCGTCCAGGACCAGGTTGTCCACGCCCTCCAGGTTGTAGCCGACCGCGATCGGGCCGCCGACCATCGGGAGGTCGATGCCCTGGCCGCCGGAGCAGACCTTCTTGGAGGCCGTGACCTCTTCGGGCTTCAGCGCCGAGTCGGAACCGGCGAAGGCGAGCTGGCCCTGGGTGAAGGAGGTGACACCGGCACCGGAGCCGCCCGCCTTGTAGTTGATCTGCACACCGCATGCCTTGGAGAACTCGGCCACCCAGGCGTCGATCGCGTTCTTCTGCGCGGAGGAGCCGTCCGACAGCAGCTGGCCCTTGGCGTCGTCACACTTGATGGAGCCGGCGCCGGCCGACGAGGAAGCGGAGGAAGAGTCGCTGGCCTTGTCCTTGTCGCTGCCGGTGTCGTCGGAGCCGCACGCCGTCAGGGCCAGGGCGCCGGAGATGGCGACAGCACCGAGGGAAAGGGCGCGCAGCCGGTTCTTGCGCTGAAGCATCACTTCGGGAGTTCCTTCCGAGGAGCCGCCACCGTCGGCGGCGCGCGTAATCGTCGTGGTACGTCTGCGCATTCGTGCCGCACACCGCACCGGGTAAGGCCGAAATTAGGGAGAGCAGGTGAAGCAGCCGATGGCCATCGGTAAACGCAAGGTGAACCCCTGCCGTCGGCCCGGTTAGGTCACGGAATGCTTACGGGGAAGACACATCGCGGTCCCAACGGCCGCGTCGGCAAAGGCGGTCCACGCGACAGCTCGATGACGCGCGTAGCATGCGGCCGGCTTGCGCATTCGACGGCTGTGGAACCCTTCGGGCCGACGCTCCGTCTCGTTCCACGAAAGCCGACGAAGGGGGCACGGGCCATGGAACGGCGCATGTTCATCTCACAGGGCGCGGCGACCCTGGCCACGGCCGCCGTGACGGCGGGCTGCTCCCACGACGGGAGTCCGTCCGCCGGTTCTTCGACGAGCGCGTCCGGCACACCCCACGGCTCCACATCCTCCCGTACGTCGCTGAAGACCACCAGCGCGAGAGCCGCCGCCGACTGGCGCGCCCTCGCCCGCGCCCTCGACGGGCCGCTGATCCGCCCCGGGGACGCGGCCTGGACCACGGCCCGCCTCCTCTACAACACCCGCTTCGACGGCCTGAAGCCCGCGGCGGTGGCCTACGTCGCCCACCCGGACGACATCCGGACCGCCTTGGCGTACGCCAGGGCGCACGGCCTGCGCGTGGCGATACGCAACGGCGGCCACTCCTACGCGGGCTGGTCGTCCGGCAACGGCCGCCTCGTCGTCGATGTCTCGCGGCTGAACCGGATCCGGGTGAGCGGCGGGCAGGCGGTCGTCGGCGCCGGCGCCAAACTGATCGACGTCTACCGTGCGCTGGGCGCCAAGGGCGTGACGATACCGGCGGGTTCCTGCCCCACGGTCGGCGTCTCCGGTCTCGTCCTCGGCGGCGGCCACGGAGTCGTCTCCCGCGCCTACGGCCTGACTTGCGACAGCCTGACCGGGGCCACCCTGATCACGGCCGACGGCAAGCAGCTCACCGCCGACGCCCGGACCCACAAGGAACTGTTCTGGGCCCTGCGCGGCGCCGGCAACGGCAACTTCGGCGTCGTCACCGAACTGCGTTTCGCCACCCACCCCGCCCCGCGGGCCGTGACCGGATATCTGACCTGGCCGTGGGCCAGGGCGGCCGCCCTGATCCGGGCCTGGCAGGAGTGGGGTCCCGACCAGCCCGACGAGATCTGGTCGGCCCTGCACCTCGACCGCACCGCCGGCGGCGCCCCCACCGTGTCCCTCTCCGTCTTCTCCCTGGGCAGCTACGGCGAACTCCAGAACGCGGTGGACCGCCTGGCCGCCACGGTGGGCGCGAACGCGTCGAGCGTGTCCCTGCGCCGCCGGGGCTACGAGGAGGCGATGGAGATCTACGCGGGCTGCTCGGCCTTCGCCGCGCAGGCCCAGTGCCATCTGCCCGGCTCCACCCCCGGCCGCTCGCCGCAGGGCACGCTGGGCCGCGAGACGTACGCCGCCCGCTCGGACTTCTTCGACCGGTCGCTCTCACCGGCCGGTGTCCGGACGCTGCTGAACCAGATCCAGGCCGCCCGCGGCGGCTCGGGCAGCATCGCCCTGACGGCACTCGGCGGCGCGGTCAACCGGGTCTCCCCGACCGCGACGGCCTTCGTGCACCGCCGCTCCCGGATGCTGGCCCAGTACCTCGTGTCCTGGAAGGCGGGCACTTCGGGGACCACGGCACAGTCCTGGCTGACCGAGGCACACGGCGCGATGAAGCCGTACGCCTCCGGCGCGGCCTACCAGAACTACACGGACCCGACCCTGACGAACTGGCGCACGGCGTACTACGGCGCTGCCGCGACACGCCTCGCCCAGGTGAAGCGGCAGTACGACCCGGGCCGCTTCTTCACCTACCCGCAGTCGCTGTGAACCCGGCACCGGCGCGCCGCCGGGCGCGTCGGTGCGAACCGCCGTCAGGGCGGACCACCGTCGGGCCGGATCAGGTTCGAGGCCGGCCACCGTCGAAGCGAACCGCCATCGGACCGGACCACTGTCGAGGCGAACCTCCGTCGGGGCCTTAGAGCTCCGAACAGAATGAGAGTCCGATCAGCCGTGCGGCGTCTGGTGCGTGCGATCGCAAGGCGCCGGAAGGTCCTCGTAGCGGAGCTACTAGGGCGTTTCGGCAACGCCGCGTGGGGGCACCTCCCGGCCGAAGGCTGGGGGAGTGCGTGCCAGACGCCGCGCGCCGGGCGCCCATTCTGTTCGGAGCTCTTACGCCGCCAGGTCCCGCTCCTCGGACGACGCCGCCTTCCGGGCGCCCGGGAGCACCGCCTCGCCCCGGCCGCCCACCGACGGGCGCCGCCGGATCAGCCACCCGGCCCGCGGCGACCGCCCCACCGCCCGCATCACCGGTGTGAGCAGGGCCATGGCCGGCGGCGACAGCAGCAGTACGACGGCCGTGCCGAGCGCGAACCCGCCGACGACGTCCGTCGGATAGTGCACGCCCATGTAGACCCGGCAGAACCCTTCCAGCAGAGCCAGCCCGAGCCCGGCGATCCCGAACCTCCGGTCGGCCACGAACAGTCCGACCCCGAGCGCCATGGTGATCGTCGCGTGGTCGCTCACGAAGGAGTAGTCCGTCTTGCCGAAGACGAGCACCTCCAGCCCCTGGTGGTCGAGGAAGGGGCGGGGCCGCTGCACGAACCCTCGTATCGGCACGTTCACCAGCACGGCGACGGCGGCCGCGAGCGGCGCCCACACCAGCGCGGCGACCACCGAGGCGGCCTCCTCCTCGCGGTCGGACCGGCGCCGCACGGACCACCAGCACCACACCACCAGCAGCACCATGGCGAGCAGCAGCCCGTACTCGCCCACGAACTCCATGATCCGGTCGAACCACCGGGGCGCGTCCTTGGCGAGTCCGTTGATGTCGTAGAGCAGGTCGACGTCGGGGTTCGATCCGGAATCGGCGAGTACCGCCATGGTGCTACGGCCCCTTCGTCGTTCTGCCGGACGCACCTCGCGTGCGTCGCCGCTGCCCACCCCCGTGGTGTGTAGATGTGCGCACTCACCGTCCGCCCGACTACGTCAACAGGAACGCACGGCCCCCGTAGATACGTTCCACGCCCCACCGAATGATCATGCAGACGTTACCGAACAGAGATTCATCGCCGCAGCTCAGGGGGTGGGTTCACGGACGGTCACACGGTCGTGGGGAGCGCTTTCGCGCCATCTTCGGTGACCCGGGTGGCCCCGAAGTAGTCCGGTGTGTCCACCGGGTCGAACCGGATCACAGCCCCCGTTCGCGGGGCGTCGATCATATATCCGCCGCCCACATAGATCCCCACGTGCCGGATGGCCCGGGAATCGGTGAGGTCGTCCGAGAAGAACACCAGGTCCCCGGGGAGCAGTTCGTCCCGCGACGGGTGCGGTCCGGCGTTGTACTGGTCGTTGGCGACCCGCGGCAGCGTGATCCCCACGTTCTCGTACGCGGCCTTGGTCAGCCCCGAGCAGTCGAACCGACCGCCCTGGTCCGCGGTGCCGTTGCCGCCCCACAGATAGGGCGTACCGAGCTTCTCCTGGGCGAACGCGATGGCCCCCGCCGCCTGTCGGCTGGGGTCGACCCGGGACACCGGCGCGGCGAAGCTCTGCTCCAGGGTGCGGATCGTCTTGACGTAGTTCCGGGTCTCACTGATGGCCGGAACCCCACCCGCCCTTATGACCCGGTACGCACCGGCGTTGTAGGCGGCGAGCATGTTGTCGCTGGTGTCTCCGGGCACGTCCTTGACGTACTTCGCGAGTTCGCAGTCGTACGACGCCGCCGACGGAATCGCGTCATTCGGATCCCAGATGTCGCGCTTGCCGTCGCCGTTGCCGTCGATGCCGTGCGTGGCCCAGGTGCTCGGGATGAACTGCGCGATACCACGCGCGTCGGCCACGCTGACCACGTTCGCGTCCCAGCCGCTCTCCTGGTAGAGCTGGGCGGCGAGCAGCGCGGGGTTGATGGCGGAGCACAGGTTGCCCCACTGCTGCACGAGCGACTTGTACGCGGCGGGCACGGCGCCCTTGGCCAGCCCGACGCTGCCGGCGCCGACGCCGTTGGTCAGGTTCCCGGCGACCATGTACACCCCGACGACCAGCAGCATGACGAAGCTCAGCCCGAGCCCGACCGCGGCCCCACCGACCACCCATACTTTCCGCACGGGTCAACACTCCCCCAAACAGCGGCCGTTCAGACCGATTCCGCCAACCGTGACGCCAGGCCACAGCAAACCAGACACCGAAGCCAACGCCCCCTCCCACACGGCATCCCCCCTGAACTACCGCTCCCAATACGCCCCGTTGGCCGCCCCGCCCGGCGCGCTGCCCCGCCTCACCTCACCCGCCACTCACCGCGTCCCGGTACAGCTCCGCCGCCTTGGTCCCGAGGACCACACTGTACGAGACGTCCGCCGTCGAGCCCCCCTGCTCGTGCCCGCCCAGCACGCCGACGACCTCGTGGTCCCCGTTGACCCAGGGACTGCCGCTGGTACCGGACGTGAAGCCGGGACACCCGATCCGCTGCTGGGTGCGGCTGTGCGGGGTCGGCTTGTTGGAGCAACTGATCGGCGTCTCACCGGAGTCGGGGTATCCGGTGACGGTCACCGCGGTCGCCCCGGTCGCCGTCCGCGGCGCGAACCCGTTCGCCCCCACGACGTCCTCGATCCGCTTCCCGCCCTGGTCCGCCACCACCGCGAAGGCCACGTCGCTGTTCTCGTCCCGTCCCTTGGACCACCCGTCCGGCAGGAACCGCTCGCCGACCCGCCACAGCCCGTACGGCGCCTTCCCGTCCCGGTACCCGGGCGCGAACACCAGGTCGGACGTGTCCCCGTCCACACAGTGCGCCGCCGTCACGATGAGATTCCGCCGCGGGCTGTGCACGACGGAGGCGGTGCAGAAGTGGCCCCCGGTCAGCGCGGATCCACGGTCGGCGGCGAACAGCGCCCCGACCGGCACGCTCTGCCGGGTCTCGGCCGCCACCGCCGTCACCCCGAGCGGCCCCGGCCCGTCGTCGGCGGCGGCCACGGAGGCCGACGTGACGGCCAGCAGCACCATGACGCCGAACAGCGCCATGTGCGGGGTACCGGACGTACCCGAGATGCGTGAGGTGCGCTTCATCGAGCCCCACTTTGTCCCACGAAGGTGAGAAACCATGCCCGGTTTCACTGAGTTTTTCCTGAGAACCGCGGCTCACCGTACTGCCCGCCCCCGCACCCCCGCAGCACCCTGACGCCGCACGGCGCTCCCAGGCGCGCACCGCGCTTCCGCGCCCCGCCCGCTCCCGCTCCCGCTCCCGCTCAGAACGTCGTCGTCATGCCCCCGTCCACGGCGATCGTCTGCCCGGTGATGAAGGACGCCGCCCCGCTCGCCAGGAAGACGACGATCCCCGCGATCTCGCACGGGCGGCCCCAGCGCCCCAGCGCGGTACGCGTCCGCAGCCAGCGCGCCCACTCCGGATCCTCCGCCAGTTCCGCGTTGCCGTCGCTCGCGAAGGTACCCGGCGCGACCGAGTTGACGGTCGTACCACCGGGCCCCAGATCGGCCGCGAGGGCGCGGGTCAGGCCGTCCAGACCGGCCTTGGCGGTGGCGTAGCCGACGTCCCCCATGCGACCGAGCTGCCCGACGACCGAGGAGACGTTGATGATCCGCCCCGGCGTGCCACGTTCGGCAAGCCCCCGGGCGACGCACTGACTCAGCGCGTACGCCGAGGTCAGATGGATGTCGAGCATCGCCCCCAGTTCCTCGGGCGTCATCTCCCGGGCGCCCCGCCGGTCCCGGTGGCCCACGTTGTTGACGAGGACGTCGATGTCCCCGAGTCCGGTCACCGCCGCATGTGCCGCCTCGCGGTCCGTGACATCGAACGCGGCGGCGCCGGCGTCGAGCCCGTCGTCCCGCAGCCGCGCGGCCACGGCCGTCGCGGTGGCGGGGTCCCGTCCGTTCACGATCACCCGCGCGCCCGCGTCGGCCAGCCCGCGCGCCATCTCCAGGCCCAGCCCTCGCACCGAGCCGGTGACCAGGGCCGTACGCCCGGTGAGCGTGAAGTCCGTGTGGCCGCCCACAGCGCCCCACCTCCACTGAAACACTCGTTTCAGTTACCGTAGCGCAATGGGTACGCCATCGTTACCGCCGTCCTCGGCGTCGCCACGTCGCACAGAGCTTCTCGACGCCTGCTACGCCTACCTCCTGGAGCACGGCCTGCTGGGCCTCTCCCTGCGCCCGCTGGCCGCCGCGACCGGCACCAGCCCCCGCGTGCTGCTCTATCTCTTCGGCAGCAAGGACGAGTTGCTGCGCGAACTGCTGGCGAGGGCGCGACGCGACCAGATGACCCTGCTGGCCACGGCACTCGACGAGCAAACCCGAGAACAGACCGACGCAGAAAACGGCGGAGGAACCAGCGGAGCAATCCGCACAACAACTCGCGGAACAACTCGCGGAACAACCGCCGCACAAGGCCACGAACGAGCCCACCACCCCTCCCACGACCCCCCGGCCACTCCCACCCCCACCCCCGCACCGGCACCCGCACCCGCACCCGCCGCCTTCGACGCCCTGTCCGCCCGCCTGTTGGCCTTCCTCTCCGCGCCCGAGCAACGCCCGATGGTCCGCCTGACCTACGAGGTCTTCCTGCTGTCGCTCAGTCACCACCCGGGCCCCTGGTCCGGCTTCGCCGCCGAGTCGGTCCACGACTGGCTCGACCTCCTCGTCCGCGCCCAGCCGGACACCCCCCGGGACCTCGCGAAGGCCCACGCGACTCGGACGCTGGCCCTGATCCGCGGTCTGCTGCTGGACCTGCTGGCCTGCGAGGAACCGGACCGCGTGGCAGCGGCGATCCACCCCCGGCCGTCGCCCCGGGCAGCCACGACCCCGCCCACCCCGGCCACCGACACCGTTCCCGCCTGACCCCTGCCCCCTCCGGGGGGGCACTTCCCCAACACCCCGTGGCCCGACGGAAACCACACCCCCGTCAGGTCCTCCGACCCCGTCCACAGCCACCTGGGCACGACCCACATCCGCCGGGGCACGACCGGATCGCTCGCGGCGCTCGACCGGCCCACCGGCATCGGCGGGCCCCTCCGGCATCCCCGCCCGCGTTCCCGCCCGTATCCCCGCCCGTGAGAACATCGTCCCGACGTTTCACCCGACCAACCGTCAGAAACCGTGCCAGGTCATGAGAGGGGTCAACGAGGGAACCACACGACAGGTTCCGCTTCGGCCTCATTGCCCGGCGTGACCTGCCGTGATACACAGAGTGACCGTACGTGGTACGCGTACGAAATCCGCCAAGCAATGACGTCAAGTCGACATACGACGGCGTCATTGTCGGCGAGAATGAGGTCTGACCTCTGCACACCGCAGGGGATAGCGGAACTACCCACCAGGGGCGGTGACTTACATGCTCTTTGCGGCCGACAAGGGAGACATCAACACCATCATCGGCGGAATCGCTCCGGACTGGGGGCCTTTCGGCAGCCTGGGCAACGAAGCGAAGGTGATGATCGAGGTGGTGATGGCCGTGGCCATCCTGCTCTGCCTCGGCATCGCCATCTGGGGCGCCGCCAAGCAGCGCATCGGCGCGACGGCCCTCCGGGACACCTTCAGCGCCGAACAGGGCAAGGGCCTCATCATCGCCGGTCTGACCGGAGTCTTCATCATCGGCTCACTCGGCACACTGTTCACCATCGTGTACGGCATGGCCGTCTGACCGTACCGCCCCCGTCCCCCCTCTCCGTCCCCTCCGGGCGCGCCCGGTACCCCTACCCCCACCCGCCCGTCATGCCCACCGGCTGAGGTTGCGTTTCCCTGATGTCGACTCACCACACCCCGCCCGCGCGGGAACCAGCACGGCTACCGTCGTACTTCTACGCGGTCCGGTACGAGGTGTCCCCGTACGACATCGAGGGAGCGTACGCGGCATGAGTCTCGGAGACGAGAACGGCCCCTCCGGCGGTTACGACGACACGGGTCAGACCCGCACCCGGCTCCCCGGCGGCGACCCCTACGGCGGGGCCCGCCGGGGCGGCCGCTCGTCCTCGCGCGGCCTGGTCACGGTCGTCGGCGTGGTCGTCCTGCTGATCGCCGCGATCGCCTTCGCGAACCGCGGCGGCAACGACGGCTCCTCGGCCGACGGCTCCACCGACAAGCCGACCACCTCCGCCACCGCGGCAACCGGCGACTCCCCCGTCCGATCCAGAACAGCCGGAATCCCCACCGGCTTCCCCCACACCCAACAGGGCGCCCAGAGCGCAGCAGCCAACTATGCGGTGGCACTGGGCTCGACCGGCATGTTCACCAAGGACAACCGGCACAGAATCATCGACACCCTGTACACGTCGGCCGCCGCCGGCAAGCTCCAGGGGGCGAGGGACGGGGCCTACTCGGCGAGCTTCCTCGACAAGCTGGGCCTCGACGCGAACGGCAATCCGCCAAAGGGCAGCACCTTCGTGTCGCGGACCGTCCCGGTGGGCACAAAGGTCGAGCAGTACGCGGACGGCAACGCCAAGGTCGCGGTCTGGTACCTGGGCCTCATCGGCATGTCGTCGGAGACCACGACCGACCCGGTCACCTCCACCTGGAAGACCTGGACCTTCGACCTGGAATGGGCCGAAGGTGACTGGAAGATCAGCACGGACACGCAGAAGGACGGCCCTGCGCCGGTACCCGGAGACGACAAGGCATCCGGCTCCGACGAAATCAGCAAGGCCATCGAGGAGTACGGAGGGTTCACGTATGCCCGGTAGCCCGCGTCGCGTCCTCAAGCTCGCTGGGATCGTGACGGCCGTACAGGCAACTGCGGTGCTGCTGGCCGCCAGAGCCGTCGCCGCGCCCACTCCCGACCCATCGGGGACGCTGTCACCGTCCCCCACCCCCACCCCCACCCCGAGCCCGAGCCCGAGCGACAACGCGTGTGAGCTGTTGGTCGGCCCGGCCAAGAAGTACTGCGAACAAGGCAAAGACTCCGGTGGTTCCGGGTCCGGCAAGTCGCTCACCTCCACCCTCGACCCCCTCACCTCCCTCGGCAAGGGCTGTGCCGATGCCGCCTCGTGGACCATCCACAAGCTCAGCGACGCGGTACAGGAGACGGCGAACGTCGACTTCACGAACACCAAGTTCCTCCAGCAGTACGCGGTCGTCTTCGCCGCGTCCACCATCCTCACCCTCCTGCTGTGGCTCCTCGCCGTCGCCAAACGCGCGGTCCGCGGCGTACCCCTCACCACCGCCCTGTCCGAAGCCATCGGCTTCCTCTGGCTCACCGTGCTGGCCTCCGCCTTCACCCCCCTGATCCTCTACACCGTCGTATCGGCCGCCGACGGCGTGACGGACGTCATCGCGAAGACCACCGGCAACCAGACCGACACCTTCTTCGGCACCTTCGCCGGCGCCCTGGACAAGGGCACCGACATCGGCGGCGGCCCGATCATGCTGATCGTCGTCTCGCTCGTGTCCGTCCTCGCCGCCGGCATCCTCTGGCTGGAGCTGGTCATCCGCGCCGCCCTGCTCTACGTCGGCGCCCTCCTCGGCACCGTCGTCTACGCCGGCCTGGTCGACAAGAACCTGTGGGGCCACGTACGCCGCTGGGCCGGCATCATGATCGCGGTCATCCTGATCAAACCGGTCATCGTCATCGTGCTCGGCCTGGCCGGCGCCCTGTCCTCGGACAACGGCCCCGACGCGTTCTCCGCCGTCGTCTCCGGACTCGCCATCATCCTGCTCGCCATCTTCGCCAGCGCGATGATCTACCGTTTCGTCCCCGGCTTCGGCGACGAGATCGCCGCCGGCCGCAACAACCGCATCATGCAGGGCGCCGAGGGCAAGGCCGCCGCGGTCATCAGCTCCCCGGCGACCCTGGTCGCCCAGGGCATCAAGACGCACAGCACCCGTGCCGACAACAACGGAGGCGGCCAGCCGTCCTCGGCCGGCGCCCGCCCGGCCAACCCGGTCTCCGGCGGAGTCGCCGCGCACAGCACGCGCGCTCCGGGCGGTGGCGGCGGATCTGTCCCCTCCGCCGCACCCGCACCGCGCTCGCCCAGCCCGGCGAAGACCCCGCACGCCGGCAACACCCGCAACAGCAGCAGCAACCGCTCGGGAGGTGAAGGGCGTTGACGACCGAGTCCCATCTGTCCCATCCGATCACGCCCCGCCGTACGTATCTCATCGGCCGTGCCCGGCCGAACGCGGTCATCGGCCGCAACCGTGAGACCGGCGAGATCGCGCTCATCATCGGCGGCGCGTTCCTGGGCATGATGTGCGGACTCCTGGTCCCCGTCCTGTCCCTGCGGATCGTGCTGCTGATGGGCTTCCCCCTGCTCGCGCTCGCCGCGGTGTACGTGCCGTACAAGCGCCGCACGTTCTACAAGTGGTTCGAGATCAACCGCAGCTTCAAGCGCACCCTGCGCCAGGGCACCGTCTACCGGTCCGCGGCCATGGAGGCGGGCACCCGCCTCGACGGCCGCGAGGTGGAGGTCGGCCCGCCCCCCGGCATCGGACGGATCAGCTGGCTCGCCGCGCCCTTCGGGCCCGACGAGATCGCCGTACTCCTGCACGCCGACCGCAAGACCGTCACCGCCGCCATCGAGATCGAGGGCCCGGGCGTCGGACTGCGCGACTCCGAGGACCAGGAGGCCCTCGTCGACCGGTTCGGCACGCTGCTCAAGCACGTGGCCAACGGCGACGGCTTCGTCACCCGGCTGCAGATGCTCGCCCGCACCCTGCCCGCCGACCCCGACGCCCACGCCAAGGACGTCGCCCAGCGCGGCGACGAGAAGGCCCCGCAGTGGCTGTCCCGCTCGTACGAACAGCTGCAGTCCATGGTGTCCACCAGCAGCGAGCAGCACCGCGCCTACCTCGTCGCCTGCATGCACTACACCCGCGAACTGGCCGCCGAGGCACAGGCCATGGCCCGCGCCGCCCGTCCCCAGGGCGGCCGCAGGCTGGACCGGGACGCCGGACTCGCCGTCGTCATGGCCCGTGAACTGACCGACATCTGCTCCCGGCTGCAGGAGGCCGACATCCGGGTCCGCCAGCCGCTCGGCCAGGGCCGGCTCGCCTCCCTCGTCCACTCCATGTACGACCCGGACCACCCGATCGACCACCTCCAGGCGATGACGCAACGGAACGCCTGGCCGGCCGAGCTGGACGCCATGGAGCCCACCCACCTCAAGGCCAAGACCCGCGAGTCCGCGACCCGCGAACCCTGGTGCCACGCCACCGCCTGGGTCAAGGAGTGGCCGATGACCCCGGTCGGCGTGAACTTCCTGGCGCCGCTGCTCGTCCACACCCCGGACGTCATCCGCACCGTCGCGGTCACGATGGACCTCGAACCCACCGAGATCGCCATCGAGCGCATGCTGACCGAGAAGACCAACGACGAGGCCGATGCCAGCCGCGCCGCCAAGATGAACCGCACCGTGGACCCGCGCGACCTCGCCGCCCATACCCGCCTCGACCAGCGCGGCGAGGACCTGGCAAGCGGCGCGGCCGGGGTCAACCTGGTCGGCTACATCACCGTCTCCGCCCGCTCCCCCGAAGCTCTCGCCCGCGACAAGCGGACCATAAGGGCCTCCGCCGGCAAGGCGTATCTGAAGCTGGAGTGGTGCGACCGCGAACACCACCGGGCCTTCGTGAACACCCTCCCGTTCGCCACCGGAATCCGAAGGTAGGGGTTGATGCGCTGATGCGGGACCCGCTGTCCGCCGTCACGGACGCCTTCACGTCCTTCCTGTTCGGGAAGGTCGAGACGACCCGACTCCCGGTGCGCACGTCCACGGGCCAGGCCCAGGCGGTCTATCTGCCGACCGCCGCCCCGGGCCTGGGCGACTCCGGCGTCATCATCGGCCGCGAGGTGTACTCCGGGAAGGGCTACATCTACGACCCGTTCCAGCTGTACGGGCAGCAGCTCCCCGCCCCGCACTGGCTGGTCCTCGGCGAGTCGGGCAACGGCAAGTCGGCGCTGGAGAAGACCTACGTCCTGCGCCAACTGCGCTTCCGCGACCGCCAGGTGGTCGTCCTGGACGCCCAGGGCGAGGACGGCGTCGGCGAATGGAACCTCGTCGCGCAGGAGCTGGGGATAACGCCGATCCGGCTGGACCCGATGGCCGCCCTGGATCACGGTATCCGGCTCAACCCGCTCGACCCGGCGATCACCACGACCGGCCAGCTCGCCCTGCTCCGCACGATCATCGAGGTCGCGACGGGGCACGGCCTGGACGAGCGGTCCGGCTTCGCCCTCAAGGTCGCCCACGCCTACGTCAACGAGACGATCGTCGAGCGCCAGCCGGTGCTGTCCGACATCGTGGAGCAACTCCGCCATCCCGAACCGGAGTCGGCGGAGGCGATGAACGTCGACATAGACGACGTACGGGCCTGGGGCCTGGACGTGGCACTGGTCATCGACCGGCTGGTCGACGGCGACCTGCGCGGCATGTTCGACGGCCCCACGACGGTGGGCATCGACCTGGACGCCCCGCTGATCGTCTTCGACCTGTCCCACATCGACCGCAACTCCATCGCCATGCCGATCCTGATGGCGATCGTCGGCGTATGGCTGGAGCACACCTGGATCCGCCCCGACCGCAAGAAGCGCATCTTCCTGGTCGAGGAGGCATGGCACATCATCAGCAGCCCGTTCGTGGCGCAGCTGTTCCAGCGGCTGCTGAAGTTCGGGCGTCGGCTCGGCCTGTCCTTCGTCGCGGTCGTCCACCATCTGTCCGACGTCGTGGACGGCGCCGCCGCGAAGGAGGCCGCGGCGATCCTGAAGATGGCCTCGACCCGCACCATCTACGCGCAGAAGGCGGACGAGGCCCGCGCGACCGGCCGGGTCCTCGGCCTGCCCCGCTGGGCCGTGGAGATCATCCCGACCCTCACCCCCGGCATCGCGGTCTGGGACGTCAACGGCAACGTCCAGGTCGTCAAGCACCTGGTGACGGAGACGGAACGCCCTCTGGTCTTCACCGACCGCGCGATGACCGAGTCGGCCAGCGACCTCGCCACCGACGACGCGCTGCACGCCGCCGAACTGGAGGCGGAGCAGCGGGCGGCGGCCTTCGTGGAACAGCACATCGGCGACCTGGACGGATCGTCCGAGTCGACGGTGGCCTGAGATGAGAGCCGACGAGCGGGACCGGCGCCGGAGCGGCCAGGGGGGCATCCCCGACGGCCTGCTGCTGGGCATCCTCGCCTTCATACTCGGCATGACCCTGCTGGTGTGGACGGGCACGGGCCTCGCGGGTCTGTTCACCCGTGGCTCCTGGCCGTCCGGCGTCACCTTCACCCACACCCCGATGGCGATGCGGCACCTCATCGCCGAACCACACGACATCCCCGGCGCCTGGCCGCACACTCCGCCCGGGCAGCTGTCGGGATACGGGCTGTTCTGGGGCCTGTTCATCAGCCAGTTGATGGTGCTGTTCGTCCTGACCGTGTTCGTGATCGGCACGGTGGCCCGCTGGCGGGCCGGCCGGACCCGGCGCCGCTACGCGAAGCACACCACGGCCACAGCACCCGACCCCGCCACGGAGGAACCCGCACCGGAACGGACACGAGAACCGGCACCGGAACCGCCGCGGGAACGAGCACCGGAACGAGCACCGGAACCGTCGCCCACCCGGCCGCCCGAACCCCGGCACGAGGTCCCCGTCCCGCGCAGCGAACCCCAGCCCCAGGAACCCGCCGCCGCCCTCGCGGCCAACGGCGGACGGACCGGCGAACGGGAGACCCCCCGCACCGAAGGCGCCGTCCTGTACGCCGCCCCTGCGACCCGTCAGGCCACCGCGGCCCAGGCGGTGCGCGACGCGGAAGGCCCGGCCCTGGTGGTCACGTCCAACGCCGCCCTGTGGACGGAGACGAAGGACGCCCGGGCCAAACTCGGCCCCACCCACCTCTACGACCCCACCCATCGCTGCGACACCCCGGCCCGGCTGCACTGGCCGCCCACGACGGGCTGCGAGGACAAGCAGACGGCACGGCACAGGGCCGCCGCCCTGCTCACCCCGGTCAGACCCACGGCCAAGCTGGACCAGGCCCTGGCGGACACGGCCGAGACGCTCCTACGAAGCTATCTGCACGCGGCCGCCATCGACGGCCGCACCATCCGCCACGTCCACCGCTGGACCCAGGGCACCCAGATCCAGGACGCGGTACGCATCCTCCGCACCAACCCCAAGGCGGCCCCCGGCGCCGCTGGCGAACTCGAAGCCGCCCTCACCGCGCACCCCGAACGCCGCGACATGGCCCAGGAGTTGACGAGTCGCGCACTCGCCGCGCTCTTCACGGTCAATATCCGCGAGGCGTGCACCCCGAACCGAAGTGATGCGCTCGCCTTGGATTCCTTTGTCGCCGAAGGGGGCACCCTTTATGTGGTCGGTGAATCCATCGAGGACCCCAGGACCAACCCTGGCGCGATGCCCCTCCTGACGGCCCTCGTCTCAAGCGTGGTCGAGCGCGGCCGGCGCATGGCCGAACGGTCATCCTCCGGTCGGCTCGACCCACCACTGACCCTCGTCCTCGACGACGTCGCGGCCGTGGCCCCGCTCCCCCAGCTCCCGGACCTCCTGGCCACCGGCGCGGAGCAGGGCCTGCCGACGCTGGCCCTGCTCCGCTCCCGCGAACAGGCCCGCACCCGCTGGCCCCACCAGGAACTACCCGTATAGAGGCCCCGCCGTCACCCGCGCTCGACGACCAGCTCCAGTTCCCGGCCCGCGCCCTCGACGAGATCCACGGTGACCCCGCTGGGTACGAAACCCGCCTTGCGGTAAGCGCCCCGGGCCCGCCCGTTGTCCTCGTGCACAAGCAGCCGTACCCGCGAGGCCCCGCGCTCCCACGCCCATTCCAGGCCGGCGGCGAGCAACGCCTCGATCAACCCGCGCCCGCGATGCTCGGGCCTGACGAACACCGCGACGACATGACCCTGCCGACGCCCCACCGGATACCCCGCCCAGTCCTTGGTGCCGGCCTCCTCCATCAGCATCGTCAGGGTCCCGGCCCACACGCCGTCCGGCGCCACGGCGACGAACTGCACTCCGCCCGCCCCGTCCGCGGACCGGGCCGCCCGCTCCTGCCAGAAGGCGTCCGGCCGGGCGGCGGCCGCCTCGTACGTCTCCAGAAAGGCGAGCCCCGCAACGGGGTCCCGCAGCGCATCGAGCCGCAGCGACTTCGCGATGGGCCACTCATCGGCTCGTATGTCCCGGACGACGTACTGCCCTTCCGTGTCTGTGCTCATGCGGGCCACGGTAATACCCGGGTACTACGGCAGTACCGTAAACGCAGAAGACCCCGCATCATAACGATGCGGGGTCTTCTTCAATTCTAGTTCGGCGGTGTCCTACTCTCCCACAGGGTCCCCCCTGCAGTACCATCGGCGCTGTAAGGCTTAGCTTCCGGGTTCGGAATGTAACCGGGCGTTTCCCTCACGCTATGACCACCGAAACACTATGAAACTGTGAACCCGCCGGAAAAACGGCTGTTCGTGGTTTCAGAACCAACACAGTGGACGCGAGCCTCTATGGACAAGCCCTCGGCCTATTAGTACCGGTCACCTCCACCAGTTACCTGGCTTCCAGATCCGGCCTATCAACC